>JBDHRB010000034.1:0-10958 GCA_039807355.1 Candidatus Competibacteraceae bacterium | reverse complement strand
TACCGATGTGAATATGCCGAATATGGACGGCATTACCCTGATCAAGGAACTGCGGACCCTGCCCGCCTATAAGTTCACCCCGATCCTGACCCTGACCACCGAATCGACCACTGAGAAAAAGATGGAAGGCAAGGGCGCTGGCGCTACCGGCTGGATCGTCAAACCGTTCAATCCGGAAAAATTGCTGGCGACGGTCAACAAAGTGCTGGGATAACCGCTCATGGCTATTGATATCGGGCAATTCGTGCAGACCTTCTTTGAGGAGAGCCTGGAAGGCCTGGACGTAATGGAGGCCGGCTTGTTGGCCTTGCAGCCCGGCGCGGCGGATCTGGAGCAGATCAATACGATTTTCCGGGCCGCCCATTCGATCAAGGGCGGTAGCGGCACCTTCGGTTTCCGGGAAGTCACCGGGTTCACCCATGTGATGGAAACCTTGCTCGATCAGATGCGCAATGGCCGGCTGGAAGTCACCAGCGAGGCGGTTAACACCTTGCTGGAATCGGTGGACTGCCTGCGGGAAATGCTCGTCACCTTGCGCGAACACGCGCAGATTGACGAAGAGCGGGTCGAGGCGCTGCGCGGACAACTCGAACAACTGATTGCGCCGCCCGCAACCGACACCGCGCCGCCCGGTTCGCCAGAGCCTGCCGCGATACCTACATCGCCGCCCTCCGCTTCTGGGGCGCTGGGCTGGCGCATTGCCTTTCATCCCCATGCCGACTTGATGCACAGTGGCAATGATCCGGTGCGGATTTTCCGCGAGCTGTCCACGCTCGGCGCATTGACCGTGCAGCCGGATAGCCGCCAGTTGCCGACGCTGGCCGAGCTAAATCCTGAAGACTGTTATTTGTCCTGGGCGCTGGAACTGCGCAGCTCTGCCCCCCGCGAAGAAGTCGCGGAAATTTTCGCCTGGGTCGAGGATGAGTGCGATCTGTGTATTGAAGCGTTGACCGCGCCGGAACCGCCGGTGAGCGCCGCCGCGCCGAAACCGTTGCCGCCGCCGCCGAAATCGCCGGAGACCCCCATCGCCGAGGGTCAGGTGCTGGTCGAGCGGCCCCAGGAGAACGAACGGCGTCGCGTCGAACGGCGCACTCCGCTGGTCGCCGCCGACAGCAGCTCGATCCGGGTCAGCATCGACAAGGTGGATGCGGTGATTAATCTGGTCGGCGAGCTGATCACCACCCAGTCCATGCTCAGCGCCCTGGGCGTGGATTTTCAAATGAGCCGGCTGGACAAGCTGCACGAGGCGCTCGATCAACTGGATCGCAACACCCGCGACTTGCAGGAACATGTGATGCGCATTCGCATGTTGCCGGTCAGCTCGGTGTTCAACCGCTTTCCGCGCATCGTCCATGATGTCAGCGAAAAACTCGGCAAGCAGGTGGAATTGCGCATCAACGGCGAACAGACCGAAATCGACAAAACCGTCATCGAGAAAATCGGCGATCCCTTGGTGCATTTGGTGCGCAACAGCCTCGATCACGGCCTGGAGCCGCCCGATGAGCGGATACGCCTGGGCAAGCCGGAAACCGGCAATATCCTGCTCAACGCCTATCACAAAAGCGGCAGCATCTTTATCGAAGTCAGTGACGATGGCCGGGGCCTGGATCGCCAGGCGCTGTTGCGCAAGGGATTGGACAGCGGCTTGCTCAAGCCGGGCGAAGACTACAGCGACGAACAGGTTTACGACTTGATTTTTCATCCCGGCCTGTCCACCGCCAAGCAGATCAGCGACGTATCGGGGCGCGGGGTGGGCATGGACGTGGTGCGGCGCAATATTCAGGATGTCGGCGGCAATATCCAGGTCGCCAGTCAATGGGGACGCGGAGCCAAGATCACCATTTGTCTGCCGCTGACCCTGGCCATTCTCGATGGGCAACTGGTCACGATTGGCGAGGATTGCTACATCATTCCCCTGCTGTCGATCATCGAATCGGTGCAGCCGCGCCGCGAAATGATCAACCGGATGGCGGGCAAGAGCGAAGTGCTGCGGTTTCGCGGCCAGCATCTGCCGATTGTGCGCCTGTACGAACTGTTCGGGGCCAAGGGCGCAGTCACCGATCTGGAAAAGGGCTTGCTGGTGGTCGTCGAAGCCGATGGTCGGCAAGTCGGGCTGTTCGTGGACGATCTGTTGGGTCAGCAGCAGGTGTCGATCAAATCCCTGGAGAAGAATTTCCGTCGGGTGCCTGGCGTGGCCGGCGCAACCATTCTGGGCGATGGCCGGGTGGGACTGATCCTCGATATTTCCGGTCTGGTGCGAATCAACAACAATGCGGTGTTGTGAGGCGAATCATGGAGACGAAAACGACCGATTTGGCTCCCTTGGGGGCGGGGCGCACTTCTCATCCCAAGCGGGAGGCGCTGGAGGAGAACCTGCAATATCTGACCTTCAACCTGGCCGGTGAGTCGTATGGCATCGACATTTTGCGCGTGCAGGAGATTCGCGGCTGGGTGCCGGTGACCAAGGTGCCTAATGCGCCGGCGTTCGTGCGCGGGGTGATGAACCTGCGCGGAGCCATTGTCCCGGTGGTCGATCTGCGCCTGCGCTTTGGCCTGGAATCGGTGGAATACACCAAAATCACCGTGGTCATCGTGGTCACCGTGCGCTCCGAACCGCATGGCGACCGGATCATCGGCATGGTGGTCGATGGGGTGTCGGATGTGCTCAATATCAACAACGCCGCCGACATCAAGGATGCTCCGGATTTTGGCACCGCCGTGCATACCGAATTTATCAGCGGTCTGGTGGCGATTGATTCGGGCATGGTCATGTTGCTCGACGTGGATCGGTTATTGAGCGTCGAGGAAATGTTCGCCCTGGAGGGCCTGCGGGGGACTGAATCGCGCAACATCGTCGCCCATGCGTCCTGAACAGCCGGGTGGGCGACGTGGCCAACGGCGAATTTGAATTTTCCGATCAGGATTTTCAGCGGGTGCGGCGCATTATCAATGAAGTCGCGGGCATCTCGCTGGCCGACAGCAAGCGCGAACTGGTGTACAGCCGGCTGGCGCGGCGCTTGCGGCAACGCCAACTCCAGCGCTTTGGCGATTACTGCGATTTGCTGGAAACCGGCGACGACGAGGCGGAGCTGCGCGAATTCGTCAACGCCCTGACCACTAACCTGACCTCGTTCTTCCGCGAGCCGCATCATTTTGAATATCTCGGCGCCGAGCTGTTGCCGGCGCTGGTTCAGGGGCGCAGCTTTGGCAACCGGCGCATCCGCATCTGGTCTGCGGGCTGCTCGACCGGCGAAGAGCCGTATTCCATCGCCATGGTGATCCGGGAAACCCTGCCGGCGGTGGGTTGGGATGTCAAAATCCTGGCGACTGATCTGGATTCCAATGTACTGGCCACCGCAGAACGCGGCGTCTATGAGTGGAACCGGGTCAAGGATTTGCCGGAGGCGCGGGTGCGGCGCTGGTTTCAAAAGGGGCGCAACGCCCAGGCCGGTTGGGTGCGCGCCGCCCCGGCGTTGCGCGACCTGATCACCTTCCGGCAGCTCAATTTGATGGATGACTGGCCGATGCGCGGCCCCTTTGATCTGATTTTTTGCCGCAACGTGGTGATTTATTTTGATAAACCGACCCAGCGCGTGTTGTTCGAGCGTTTCGCCGATCTGTTGATCGAACAGGGCCATTTATTTGTCGGCCATTCGGAATCCTTGTTCAAGGTCACCGAACGTTTCGCGCCCCTGGGTAAAACCATTTACCGAAAATGCCTGTAAAAGAGATTCGCCATGGCTCCGGTGTTGCGTTCGACTCGTCCGCCCAAGCATCTGCGCTTGCCGGAATTCCAGCATATGAAAAGCTACTGGGATCCGGTACAGAATATCGAAGTGGTCCGGGTTCTCGCCGGCGAATATTATGTGACCCACTGCCACGAAATGATTACAACCGTGCTCGGCTCCTGCGTGGCCGCCTGCATCCGCGACCCGGCGAGCGGGATTGGCGGGATGAACCATTTCATGCTGCCGGTGGAGAAAACCTCAAGGCATGGCCCCGGCGCTGCGCACGGTCTGGGCGCTGACGCCGCCTATGGCAGCTATGCGATGGAGCGGTTGATTAACTGCATTCTCAAATACGGAGGCCGCCGCGATCACCTGGAAATCAAGCTGTTCGGCGGCGGACGGATCATGGGCGGAATGGCGGACATCGGCGTGCAGAATATCAACTTTGTCCATGCCTACCTGCACACCGATGGTCTGAGCGCCGTCGTTGAGGATGTCGGCGGCAGCTTTTCCCGGCGCATGGCCTATTTTCCGGCGACCGGCAAGGTGCTGGTCAAGAAACTGCGCCACATCCGCAACGAGACGATCATCCAGCAAGAGAACGCTTACCTCGCTGATCTGCGGCGCGAAGCCGCCCAGGGCGGCGAAGTCGAACTGTTCGGAGATTAACCTGATGTTGGGCGACAAAATCAAGGTCTTGATCGTCGATGATTCCGCGCTGGTGCGGCAAATTCTCACCGAGATTCTCAGCCGCGATCCGGGCATTGAAGTGGTGGGATCGGCGGCGGATCCCTATGCGGCGCGGGACAAGATCAAGAAACTCAATCCCGATGTGCTGACCCTGGATGTGGAAATGCCGCGCATGGATGGCCTGACCTTCCTGAGCAACCTGATGCGCCTGCGCCCGATGCCGGTGGTGATGGTGTCGTCGCTGACCGAAAACGGCGCGGCGGTCACTTTGCAGGCGCTGGAGCTGGGCGCGGTCGATTTTGTCACCAAGCCCAAGGTAGACCTGGCCCACACCCTGGATGGTTATGCTCTGGAAATCCGCGAAAAAGTGCGCATGGCGGCCCGGGCCAGGGTCCAGGAGCGCCGCATCGCCAGCCCTGCGCCGGTTGCGCCAGCGCCGTTGTCCGCCAGCGAGAAATACAGCGCGGACGTGATCCTGCAACGCGACGCGCCGCGCCGACCGTTTAAAACCACCGAAAGCATCGTGGCGATTGGCGCATCGACCGGCGGCACCGAAGCGATCAAGGAAGTGTTGATTCGCCTGCCGCAATATTGTCCCGGCGTAGTGATTACCCAGCATATCCCGGAAGCGTTCAGCGGCCCGTTCGCCCGGCGCATGGATTCGGTATCGGCCCTGTCGGTCTGCGAAGCCCGCGACGGTCAACCGGTGTTGCCCGGCCATGCCTACATCGCCCCCGGCGGTCGGCATTTGATGCTGGTGCGCGATGGAGCGCGCTATGTCTGCCGCCTCAATGACGGCCCGCCGGTCAATCGTCACCGGCCCAGCGTCGATGTGCTGTTCCGCTCGGTGGCCGCCAACGCCGGTTTGAATGCGGTCGGGGTGATTTTGACCGGGATGGGCGATGACGGCGCTCAGGGTTTGCGGGAAATGCGCGAAGCGGGTGCGCCGACCATCGCCCAGGATGAGCAGACCAGCGTGGTTTGGGGGATGCCCGGTCAGGCGGTCAAACTGGGCGGAGTGGACAAAATCATGCCGCTCGAAGCGATTCCAGCCCAGATCATGCGCTATATAGAGGATCACGCCCGGTGAATCGAGCGTCGACGCTGACCGATGAGGAGTTGTTGCAAACCGTCGCTGAGATTCTGCTGGCGGTTCAGGAAGTGCTGGCGCTCAAGGACGGCAAGGTGCATGACGACATCCGCCGGGGTAAAACCCTGATTAACGATGCCGTGGTCAAACTCGGTGAAAGCTTCAACAGCCTGAATACCCAGACCCGCACCCAGCAGCAAGTGGTGGCTTCGCTGATCGCCGAAGTGTCCGACGATCCAGCGGCGGCGCACACGGATCGGGCCAGCGTCCGGGAAATCGCCGAAGGCATGTCCGCCATTCTGGAGAGCTTCATCGACATGCTCAGTCAGGTCAGCGCCCAGAGCAGCGGCGTTATCGCCAAGATGGAGGCGATGACCGATGTGGTGAATCAGACCTTCTCGCTGCTCAGTAATGTGGAAATGATCACCAAGCAGACCAATTTGCTGTCGCTGAACGCCTTTATCGAAGCCGCCCGCTCCGGCGAGGCCGGGCGCGGCTTTCAGGTGGTGGCGACCGAGATGCGCAATCTGTCGCAAAGCTCGGCGAAGCTGAATGAGCAAATCCGCATCCAGGTGGAAAAGTCCAAGAAAATCGTCCATGAAACCCGTGATGTCGTGCATCAAATGGCGGCGCGCGATCTGGATTCGCTGGCCGAGGCCAAGAGCAGCGCCGATACGCTGTTCGCCAAGCTGGCGCTGATGAACGAGCATATTTCCAAAAAACTCAGCCAGGTGTCGGTGATCAGCCAGGGCATCGACCGCAGCGTGGGACTGGCGGTGCAGTCGTTGCAGTTTGAGGATATCGTCAGCCAACTGTTGACCGCCGCCGAGCGTGAAATCAGCGACCAGGAGCGCACTCTGAGCGAATTGCGCGAACGCCTGAGCGCCTTTACGCAAGCGGTGCAGGGCGGCGGCGATGTCGATGTGGCGCTGGAGGCGTTGAGCGAGCATCTGCGCCGCGCCACAGCGCAGGTCGGGTTTCAGAAAAGCCAGTCGGTGTTGCAGCAGAGCATGGACGAGGGTGATGTCGAATTATTCTAAAGGCGGCGTTTTCCGCCGACCGCGCCGCATGTATTGAAGGATTGCTGCGCGGATTTCCTTGGCGCGCCCTGCTTGCAGCGCCAAGCCACAGCCGCTGATTTTCTGACAGGATGAGAGAACGATGCCGGGTAGCGAACCGAGGGCGCTGACGCCGCGTGAGGGCTGGGATTGGCTGGGGCAAGCCGGACAACTGATGTGGCGGCGTCCGGGCTTGTTCATTGCGGTGGCGCTGTTGGCCCCGTCGGGCAGCGCATTATTGCTGGCGCTGCCGGTTTGGGAATGGTGGCTGCCGCTGCTGGGCGGTTGGGTGACGCTGATCGCCACGGTATTTTGTTATGGCCTGCCGCTCAGTCTCACCATCACCCTGGCGTGCGCTTTGGCCCGCGCCGCCAATCGCCAGCGCGTCCCGGCCTACCGGTTGTTGTTCAACCGCACCGCGCTCAAGGCCCTGACCCGAACCAGCCTGCTGCTGTTTGGCTTGCTGTTGCAGGGGTATCTGCTGATTTACTGGGTGCAGGATCAGCTCTTGCCGGTAGACCTGGCGGCGCTCGGCGACCCTGCGCCGCCGATCCTCTCGGCGGCTTTCGGCGTCGCCGACACGCTGCTGGGAACGCAACTGAGCGTATTGGGCGGCGTACTGCTAGTTTTGCAGGCGCTGCTGGCGGTTTTTCTTTCATCATCCCGCTGCAACTGTTCCGCGAATGGCCGCTGGCGGGGTGCTGGCGGCGCAGCGTTTTGGCGATGCAGCTCAATCCTTGGTTGTTCCTGGTGCTGGGGTTGAGCGGTCTGGGATTGCTGGCGCTGCCCTTCATCAATACGTTTTCCATTCTGGCGCAAATCCTGGCCTTGCCGCTGCCGGTATATCTGGGGGTTTTGCTGTATGTCGCCTGGAACGAGATTTTTCAGGGCGGCGCGGAAGAGGAGGAAGCGCTGGATTTGCAAAGTCAATGGCCGGCCAGCGTCAGCGGCGGCGCCGCCTCGCGCCAATCCAGCGCCGGGTCTGTTCCAGGGCTGCCGCGTTAGTCAGCCGAACGGCTGGCATTGCACAGCACCAATTGAGCAACGCGATTAGCGCGTTCCATGTTCGCGGGTCGCGGCAAAGCGCACCTCCGGCCAGCGTTCCTGAGTCAGTTGCAGATTGACCCGGGTCGGGGCGATGTAAACCAGTTCGCCGTGATGATCCAGGGCCAGCGCATCGCGCAGCTTATTTTTGAAGTCCTCAAAACGCTTGGCGTCGGGACAGCTCACCCAGCGGGCGGTGGTGACGTTGACGTTCTCGAAGCCGCATTCGACCCCGTATTCGTTGCGCAGACGAAACGCGGCGACATCAAATTGCAGCACGCCGACCGCGCCCAGAATCAGATCATTGCTGTTGAGCGGACGAAACAGTTGGGTCGCGCCTTCCTCGCAAAGCTGCTCCAAACCTTTCTGCAAGGCTTTCATCTTCAACGGATCGCGCAGCCGGGCGCGGCGGAACAGCTCCGGGGCGAAGTCGGGGATGCCGGTAAAGCGCAGCTCTTCGCCCTGGGTAAAGGTATCGCCGATGCGGATCGTGCCGTGGTTGTGCAGGCCGATAATGTCGCCCGGATAGCCGGCTTCGATATGCTCGCGCTCGGCGGCCATAAAGGTCAGGGCGTCGGCGATTTTCATGTCGCGGCCCAGACGAATGTGGCGGACTTTCAGGCCGGGCTGATAACTGCCGGAACAGATGCGCAGAAAGGCGATGCGGTCGCGGTGCTGCGGGTCCATGTTCGCCTGAATTTTGAACACGAAGCCGGTAAACGCTGGCTCTTCCGGTTCGACCTCGCGGTTGGCGGCGCGGCACGGACGCGGCGGCGGGGCGTGTTCGATGAAGCCATCGAGCATTTCCTGCACGCCGAAGTTGCTCAAAGCTGAACCGAAAAACACCGGGGTCAGTTTTCCGGCCCGGTAATCAGCGAAGTCGAAAGCGTGGCTGGCGCCGCGCACCAGTTCCATTTCCTCGCGCAGCGCCTGCGCCCGGTCAGAACCCAGCGCCTCATCCACTTCGGGGTTATCAAGACCGTGCAGCAGGCGTCCGGTATTGATGCGCCCATCCCGCGCCGGGTCGTAAAGGTGGATAAAACCCTGCCCAAGGTGGTAGACGCCTTTGAGTTCCCGGCCCATGCCAATCGGCCAGGTAATCGGCGCGCAGCGGATTTTCAGCACGCTTTCCACCTCGTCGAGCAGGTCAATCGGCTCGCGGCCATCCCGGTCCAGCTTGTTGATGAAGGTGAAAATCGGCGTGTCGCGCAGCCGGCAGACTTCCATCAGCTTGATGGTGCGCTCCTCGACGCCCCTAGCGCAGTCAATCACCATCAGCGCTGAATCGACGGCAGTCAAGGTGCGGTAGGTGTCTTCGGAGAAATCCTCGTGGCCGGGCGTGTCGAGCAGATTGACGATGCAGTCGCGGTAGGGAAACTGCATCACCGATGAGGTGACGGAAATGCCGCGCTGTTGCTCCAGCGCCATCCAGTCGCTGGTGGCGTGGCGGGCAGCTTTGCGGCCCTTGACCGCGCCGGCTAACTGAATCGCGCCGCCAAACAGCAGGAGCTTTTCCGTCAGAGTGGTCTTGCCGGCGTCCGGGTGGGAGATAATGGCGAAGGTGCGTCGCCGGTTCAGTTCATCGAGGAAATCGGTCATAAGGGATGAGTTTGGTTCGGCCAAGGCCGGCTTTGAGAGCGGATTGAGCGGGTGGGTGAACAGGGATTATGCCCAGCGGCGATCAATATAACGGCTCTGGCCGATGAAAGTCATTGATTGCTGTAGATTGGCAGCATCGCGCCGGTCATGCACCCGGATTCGGCAGGATCACAGAGAAAGGCAATGACTTTGGCAACCTCGGCAGGGCCGGTGCGGGTGCGCAGATGCGGCGCGGCTCGGCGCAACATGAGCGTATCCACTGCGCCCGGCGCGACGCCGTTGACCCGGATATTGCGCTCCCGACCTTCCGCGGCCAGCGCCTCGGTCAGTCCGGTCATGGCGAACTTGCTGACCGTGTAAGCGGCGTAACCGGGGAATTTCTCGGTTCCCGGCAAGCCGCCCAGCGAGGAGACGTTGACGATGCTGCCGCCCGATTTGTCCATCAGCCGGAACGCTTGGCGGGCGCACAACACCGCCCCGCGCAGATTCACCGCCAGCAACCGATCCCAGTCATCCATCGCCATTTCCGCGAACGGCCCGCTTAACAGCAGGGCGGCGTTGTTGACCAGAATATCCAGCCGGCCCCATTCCCCGGCAATCCGGGAAAAAGCGGCTTCCACCGCCGCCTCGTCGGCGACATCCAGCGTGATTGAGGACGCTTGCAGTCCGGCGCTGCGCAGCGCGGCGACGGTTGCAGTCAGTTCCGCTTCGGTCCGGCTGGCGACAATCACCTGAGCGCCTTTACGCGCCAGCGCCTCGGCAGTGGCCGCGCCGATGCCGCGCCCGCCGCCGGTGATCAGCGCGACCTGGTTTTTCAACGGTTGCAAGAACAAATCCTCACGCTTCAGCCCACAAATCGGCCAGTTGCAGGGCGATGTCCTGAAACGGCGGAATATTCGCTTCGGTTTGCTCGCCATACTGGCCGATCACCACCCAGCGCCCCTGCTCCAGGGCGAACGCTTCCAGGGTATGCGCCAGCGGATCGACCAGCCATAGCCAGGCCACGCCATAGCGGGCGTAGAGCGGCATTTTCTGCGTGCGATCTTTCCGGGCGGTCGAGGGTGACAGAATCTCGCAAACCCAGTCGGGAACCCCCTCAAAGCGCTGATCGCGGGGAATCGCCGGCAAGCGTTCGCGCCGCCAACCGGCGATATCCGGGACCACAACCTGGGTGTCGCGCACCAAGTGCAGCTCCGGCTCCACGATAATCCACCAGCCGCCTGGCCCGCCCCGACCCTTGTGATAGGCCGATCCAATATCAATTTCCAGGGAGGCGCTGGCCAGCGCATGAGGGCCAGCCGGACGCGGTTGGGTGTAAAGCTGACCATTGATGATTTCGCCGGTTAAAAGCTCCGGCAGGGCTTCGAGTTGCGCATAGAGATCGTCGATTTGCGACGTTTTCAACGCCAGTGCGCTAGACATAGCAACCTCGCAGTAGTCAGCCGTTAATCGTCGCGCCAGCGCAGCACATAGGTGGCGCCTTGCCCCCGCGACTCGTCGATGCGCAGGCTGACCGCGACGATCCGTTCGCGCCAGGGGATCAGCGCATCGCCGGTCAATTCCGCCCAGAACCGTTCAAACAGCGCCTGCGCCAGATTCTCCGCAGTGACATTATCCATCGCTAACACCACCACCTCGTCGGCGGGCAATAAATAACGCTTGCCGCACAGCCGGAACGCATACTCGCCGGCCTCGGCGGACAGCGGCTCCAGCCACGGATTGTCGCCAGCGATCAGCACTTTTTCATCC
>JBDHRB010000033.1:0-10967 GCA_039807355.1 Candidatus Competibacteraceae bacterium | reverse complement strand
CAGTCGCTCATAATCCAGGCGGCTGGCGAAAACCATCACCCCGGTAATCATCATCAGATTGGTGGGGCGCTCCATGCGCAACCAGGCGGTGTCGATCCCGGAGATGCGCTCACGGTCTTTTTTCTTGGGCATAAAGAAATCCAGAATCATTGGGAACTCGGTTGCTCCAGGACGACTGCCGAGTGATCCGGCATTCTAAGCAGGCGGATGACCCGGCACTTTGATAAATTGGCCGCAGCCATTGGGTTGAGACCGGTTTTAGCCACTACATGCAATCGGTTATTCGCTCCCTTCAGTTAGGGTGCTTTATAATCATTATTGTTATCGACGAAAAACGCCAACTTGAGAGTTTCCCGACATGTCCGATCTTGCCAGCCGCTTTCAAACCGCTGTTGATGACAGCAAAAAACTCAGCCAGCGCCCGGATAACGACACCCTGCTCAAGCTGTACGCTTTGTTCAAGCAGGGATCGAACGGCGATGTCGAGGGCAAGCGCCCCGGTTTCACCGATCTGGTGGGCCGCGCTAAATATGACGCTTGGGCGAAACTGAAAGGCACCGCCCAGGAAGACGCGATGCAGCAATACGTCGATCTGGTCGAATCGCTGAAAAACGCTTGATCCCGCTTGCTTCGCCAGCCCCCTCCGCCGCTGCGCAGAGGGGGCGCAATTCTCAACGGGGTTCCTGATCGTCTGGGCGCGGTCGCAACAGATTTAATCCGCTTTCAACCAGCGACGAACCGGTGCGAACCACTTTCCGGGCGGTGCGATCCAGCAGTTCCCCGGCTTTTAATCCAGTCAGCGCATCGGTAAATCCATTGCGCACTTCCTCGCGGAACGCCGGCAGAACATCGTGCGCCGCCTCCCGAAACCCGGCAGTCAAGGTTTCCTGAACCTGCGGCAGTAACCGCGTCGCAGCGTCTTCCGCCCCGCAACGCACTTGGTCGCGCAACGGTTCCAGCAATTCCTGTCCCGCCGCGCCAGCTCCCGCCTTAACCCGCTGCTCCAGCTCTGCCGCCAGGCGCGTCCACTGCGCTTGCAGTTGCGGGCGAATCCACCACTGGAAGGCCAGCCAGCCCAAGGTCAGCGTCGCCAGGCTCGACGCCAGGGCGACTGCGACGATTAACAGCGCCAGTTGTCCACCGCTCATCGCGTTTTTCCTCCGCCCGCCATTGCTGATCGGAGCAAGATTTTCCCTATGGCCAAATCTATAATCGAAGGGTCATCATTAAAATACCACTCAGCGTGGAGCCTAACGATCATGAATTATTTTGTCACCGGCGCTTCCGGCTTCATTGGCCGCCGCCTGGTTGAAAAACTGCTGCAACGTCAAGACAGTACGGTTTACTATCTGCTGCTGGAGCGTGAGTTGCCCCTCGTGGAGACTTTGCGCCAGCGCTGGGGCGAACACGCCGAGCGCACCGTGCCGATCATCGGCGATTTGACCCAGCCCGGTCTCGGCGTATCGGAGAGCGACTTGGCCCGGCTCAAGGGGCGAGTCGATCACCTGTTCCATCTGGCGGCCATTTACGATTTCAAGGCCAGCGCGGAGATTCAGGAAAAGGTCAACATCCAGGGCACCCGCAACATGCTGGCCTTCGCTGAAGCGGTCGAGGCCGGCTGCGTTCATCTGACCAGCTCTATCGCCGCCGCCGGCCTGTACGAAGGCGTGTTCCGCGAGGACATGTTCGAGGAAGCCGAAGAACTCGACAACCCCTATTACCGCACCAAGCACGAATCGGAAGGCATCGTCCGCCGCGAATGCGTACGGCCCTGGCGGGTCTACCGGCCCGGCATCGTGGTCGGCGATTCGCGCACCGGCGAGATGGACAAGATCGACGGCCCCTACTATTTCTTCAAACTGATTCAGAAAGTGCGCAACCTGTTGCCGCCGTGGATGCCGATGATCGGTCTGGAAGGCGGTCGGCTGAATCTGGTGCCGGTCAATTTCGTGGTGGACGCCATGGAGTATATCGCCCACCAACCCGGTCTGGACGGTCAGTGTTTCCATCTGGTCGATCCGAAACCGCACCGGGTCGGCGACATTCTCAACCTGTTCGCCCGCGCCGGACACGCCCCGGAAATGACCTTGCGGATCAATGCGCTGATGTTCGCCTTCGTGCCGCAGATCATCAAGACCGGACTGGCGCATTTCAAGCCGGTGCGGCGGATCAAGGATCAAGTCCTCAAGGACCTCGGCATTCCGCCGGATGTGATGGGTCTGATCAACTATCCGACCCGCTTCGACTGCCGCGAGACCCTCAAGGCGCTCAAAGGCGCTGACATCGCCGTGCCGCCGCTGGAAACCTACGCCTGGAAACTGTGGGATTACTGGGAGCGTCATCTCGATCCCGACCTGTTCATCGACCGCAGTTTGAGCGGTGCGCTCAAGGGCAAGGTCGTGCTGATTACCGGCGCTTCGGCAGGCATTGGCAAGGCCGCTGCGATCAAGATCGCCGAGGCCGGAGCCAAAACGATCATCGTCGCCCGCACCGAAGAGAAACTGCTGGAAACCCAGAAGGAAATCGAAGTGCGCGGCGGCCAGGCCTTCATCTATACCGCGGATATCGCCGACATCGCCTCCTGCGATGCGCTGGTGCAGAAAGTGCTGGAGGAGCACGGCGGGGCGGACATTCTGATCAATAACGCCGGACGCTCGATCCGCCGGGCGATTGAGAACTCGCTGGAGCGTTTCCATGACTACGAACGCACCATGCAGCTCAACTACTTTGGCGCGCTGCGGCTGATCATGGGCTTCATCCCCAGCATGTTGCAGAAGAAGCGCGGCCATGTGATCAACATTTCCTCGATTGGGGTGTTGAGCAACGCGCCGCGTTTCTCCGCTTACGTCGCCTCGAAAGCGGCGCTGGACGCCTTTTCGCGCTGCGCCGGCGCCGAGTTCGCCGACAGCGGCATCGAATTCACCACCATCAACATGCCGCTGGTGCGCACCGAGATGATCGCGCCGACCAAGATTTATCAGCATGTACCCACCCTCAGCCCGGAAGAAGCCGCCGACCTGATTGTGCAGGCGATTATCTACAAACCCGAGCGCATCGCTACCCGAATGGGCATCTTCGCCCAGGTGCTGCACGCGGTGGCCCCCAAGGTCTACGCCGTGATCATGAACACCGCGTTCCGGCTCTTCCCGGAATCGACAGCCGCCAAGAAAGAGCTACAGGCCGATGCCCAGGAACCGTCACTGGAGCAGATTTCCTTTGCCCAGTTTACCCGGGGGATTTACTGGTAACCCTGGCCCGCCCGCTTCCGAACGCGCTTTTTTTCGCTCAGGCGGGGTGCGCTTCGGGAGTTTTTTTCTACAGACCGGTCAAAGCAACCGGCTATAAACGCCGCCTGACCCGAAGTACTGTTGTGATGCGGTTCCAGAAAATCCGCATTCTGAAACCGCCCATCCCCGGACCTGGAACGTCCTGCTGAAATGACCCGTGAGAGTAAAACAATGAAGCTGAAAATCGGCGATCCCGCCCCGCAGTTCACCGCGACCAGCACCGACGGCAGCCCGATCAAGCTGTCTGATTATTTTGGACGCAAGCTGGTGTTGTATTTCTACCCGATGGACGATACGCCCGGCTGCACCAAACAAGCCTGTTCGCTGCGCGACCACAACCAGGAAATTCAGGCCAAAGATGCGGCGATTCTTGGCGTTTCTACCCAGGACGCCGCTTCCCACCAGCGGTTCACGGAAAAATACCATCTCAACTTTCCCCTGATCGCCGACACCGACGGCGCAGTCAGCCGCGCCTATGGCGCGATTGGCGGCGGCGGGGTGATGGGAACCGCGATGAGCCTGTTTGGCGTCGCCAATCGCATTACCTTCATCCTCGATGAAAGCGGGCATATCGCCCACATCATCGACAAGCCGGATTGCGCCAGCCACGCCGAAGAAGTTCTGCAATTGCTGTAAAAATCGCTCGGGTTCCCGTCCTCCTTTGCGCGGTTCGGATCAGTGGCGGAAACCGCTTGCTGCGCCGATGCGCCAAGCAGATGTTCGGGCTGAAGAGCATTCAAAGCCGGGGCATCGTGCGCAATTCGGGTAAACTATCCCGACCTTTTCCAATGATCCCTGCACCGTGGGGCCAACATTGCAGCTTATGGTTACTTTTCCGACATTTCGTTTGGGCTACGCGGCGTCCGGGTTACCGGCGGAGGCGCGGCAGTGAAACGGGCCTCCGCCAATTTGCTCTGGGAACAGGGCGCTAGCAGCCATCTTGGCGCTCGTCAGGAGCAGCAGGATCGCTGGGGTTTATTCCCCTCGGCCAATCGTCAGGAACTGTTGGCGATTGTCGCTGATGGCATGGGCGGACATCAGGACGGTGCGCTGGGCGCACAAATCGTCATCGACGCCGCCCGGAGTTTCGTCCTGGATCCGCCGAAAGGTCTGCACGCGGACCCGCTGGCCGCACTGGGCCGGTTGTGCCAGCAGATGCACGACGCGATCAACCAACAGTCGGAAACGGCGCGCAGCACTGTGGTTATGGTCTGGCTGGCGGCGGGGCGCGCCTACTGGCTGAATGTCGGCGACAGCCGTTTGTATCACTTCCGCCATGGCCGCCGGGTGATGCGCACCCGCGACCACTCGGCGGTGCAACTGCTGATGGACCTTGGCGAAATCAACGAAGCGCAGATGGCCACCCATCCGGCGCAGAATCGGCTGTATCGCTGTCTGGGCGGTGAAGAAACGCCGAAGGCGGACTTGGGCGATTTCGCCGTGCAGGTCGGCGATTTGCTGGCGCTGTGTTCCGACGGCGTGTGGGAGCATGTCACCGAGATCGAGCTGTGGAGCGCCGCGCAGCAGCATGGGCCGGCGAGCGCGGCGCGGTTGCTGGCGGATGAAGCAGCGCGGCGCGGCGGAGCCACCGCCGACAACACCACTCTGGTATTGTTGCGCGCCGGCCACTCGACGACAGAACCGCTGACCTGGCGTCGTCGCCTGGCGTCTGGCGTCGCGGCGCTGTTCAGCCGTTTCCCCGGTTAGTTTCCCGCCACTACGCTTTTGCCGCGCTGAATTATCGCAAAGGGCCGCCCGATGACTGACGACACCAACGCGCTTCCCACCGGTTATAACCTGCATCGCTACCAGATTGAGGGAGTCCTCGGCGCTGGTGGTTTCGGCATTACCTATCGGGCGATTCACGAGGCGCTGCAAAAGCGATGAGCCTGTTTGGCGTCGCCAATCGCATTACCTTCATCCTCGATGAAAGCGGGCATATCGCCCACATCATCGACAAGCCGGATTGCGCCAGCCACGCCGAAGAAGTTCTGCAATTGCTGTAAAAATCGCTCGGGTTCCCGTCCTCCTTTGCGCGGTTCGGATCAGTGGCGGAAACCGCTTGCTGCGCCGATGCGCCAAGCAGATGTTCGGGCTGAAGAGCATTCAAAGCCGGGGCATCGTGCGCAATTCGGGTAAACTATCCCGACCTTTTCCAATGATCCCTGCACCGTGGGGCCAACATTGCAGCTTATGGTTACTTTTCCGACATTTCGTTTGGGCTACGCGGCGTCCGGGTTACCGGCGGAGGCGCGGCAGTGAAACGGGCCTCCGCCAATTTGCTCTGGGAACAGGGCGCTAGCAGCCATCTTGGCGCTCGTCAGGAGCAGCAGGATCGCTGGGGTTTATTCCCCTCGGCCAATCGTCAGGAACTGTTGGCGATTGTCGCTGATGGCATGGGCGGACATCAGGACGGTGCGCTGGGCGCACAAATCGTCATCGACGCCGCCCGGAGTTTCGTCCTGGATCCGCCGAAAGGTCTGCACGCGGACCCGCTGGCCGCACTGGGCCGGTTGTGCCAGCAGATGCACGACGCGATCAACCAACAGTCGGAAACGGCGCGCAGCACTGTGGTTATGGTCTGGCTGGCGGCGGGGCGCGCCTACTGGCTGAATGTCGGCGACAGCCGTTTGTATCACTTCCGCCATGGCCGCCGGGTGATGCGCACCCGCGACCACTCGGCGGTGCAACTGCTGATGGACCTTGGCGAAATCAACGAAGCGCAGATGGCCACCCATCCGGCGCAGAATCGGCTGTATCGCTGTCTGGGCGGTGAAGAAACGCCGAAGGCGGACTTGGGCGATTTCGCCGTGCAGGTCGGCGATTTGCTGGCGCTGTGTTCCGACGGCGTGTGGGAGCATGTCACCGAGATCGAGCTGTGGAGCGCCGCGCAGCAGCATGGGCCGGCGAGCGCGGCGCGGTTGCTGGCGGATGAAGCAGCGCGGCGCGGCGGAGCCACCGCCGACAACACCACTCTGGTATTGTTGCGCGCCGGCCACTCGACGACAGAACCGCTGACCTGGCGTCGTCGCCTGGCGTCTGGCGTCGCGGCGCTGTTCAGCCGTTTCCCCGGTTAGTTTCCCGCCACTACGCTTTTGCCGCGCTGAATTATCGCAAAGGGCCGCCCGATGACTGACGACACCAACGCGCTTCCCACCGGTTATAACCTGCATCGCTACCAGATTGAGGGAGTCCTCGGCGCTGGTGGTTTCGGCATTACCTATCGGGCGATTCACGAGGCGCTGCAAAACCAGGTCGCTATCAAGGAATATTTCCCGGCGGAATGGGCCTACCGCGATCACAACAGCGTCACCGTGCGCGCCAATGCCCAGGGACAAATGCCGGCGCGGGCCGGCGAGCCGCCCTGCTATCAATGGGGTCTGGAGCGGTTTCTCGAAGAAGCCAAGATTCTGGTGCAAGTCAATCATCCCGGCGTGGTGCGGGTGCGCGACTACTTCACCGCCAATGGCAGCGCTTATATCGTCATGGAGTACGAAGAAGGCGAATCGTTAAGCGCCCTGTTGCAGCGCGGCGGCATTCTGCCGGAGCCGGAGCTGCGCCGCCTGCTCGATGACGTAATGCCCGCGCTTGAGGCGGTGCACAGCCAGAACTACCTGCATCGGGATTTGAAGCCGAGCAATCTGTACATTCGCAACCATGACGGACGGGTCATCCTGCTCGATTTCGGCGCGGCGCGGCAGGCGCTGGGCCGACGCACCCGCAGCGTGACCAGCGTGGTGACCCCCGGCTACTCGCCGATTGAGCAATATGTCACCGTCGGCGAGGATTATGGGCCGTGGACCGATATCTACGCCCTGGGCGCGGTCATGTATCGCTGCATTACCGGCGCGCCGCCCATTGAGGCGCCGGGCCGGGTGCTTAAAGACCCGGTGCAGCCGGCCATGGAAGTCGGCGCAGGATTATATTCGCCCGGTTTGCTGCAAGTGGTCGATCAGGCGCTGGCGGTGCGCCCCGAAGACCGCTTTCAAAGCGTGGCGGCAATGCGTCAGGCGCTGCTGGCGGCGGATCGCTCCAGCGATCAGGGAGATTTCTCCAACATTCCGCCGATCCAATCCGGCTTGCTCGATTTGCCCTCGGCAGCGCCCTCGCTGCGTTTTGATCCAATTCCGCCGCGTCCATCCGCACCGTCAGCGCAACGTCCGTCGGCGGTTGCCGTGGCCCGCACCGAGCGGGAATTTCAATCCGCGCCTTCGCAGAAGCCGGGGCCGGACTGGACTCTCGATCAAATCCAGCCGCGCTTGTCATCGTCGAGCGTTGCATCGGGGAGTGCGCCGCTGGCCGCCAGCGCCGCCGATTTATCCCTGCCCATGCTGGAAAACATCTGGGAGCATCTTGACGAAAATTTGCCGCCGCCGGCTCCGCCGCCCAGTACCGCTCCAGTCGAACCGGCGCCTCCAGCAGCGTCGGCGGCTCCGGCGCTTCCGCTCGAACCTTCCGAACCCTTGCTCAAGCGCTCGCCGCAATCGGCGCTGGAGCATCTAAAAAAGGTTTCCTCGAAGCGCACCCTGCTCACCGAGTCGGGTTCGTCGCCGCGCACCTTAGCCCGGTTTGGCGAAAGCGTCACCTCACCGTCCAGGCTCAACAATGTCGAGGCGGCCCCGGCCTTGGTCGAACCGGAGCCGGTGCGCGCCGTACAGTGGACCCGGGTGCTGCTGACCGTGTTCGCCGCTTCCGGGTTGTCGGGAATTGGCCTGCTGTCCTACGAGTATTACCAGACGGTGCAGACGCAGCGCGCTCAGGAAGCGGCGGCGGCGCAGCGTCAGCAGGAAGCCAGCGCTGCGGCCCAGCGCCAGCAGGAAAGCGACGCCCGCGTTGCAGAATTGGCCCAGCGCCTCGATCAGGCGCGCAAGGCGATTGCCGAACGCGCCTGGGATCGCGCCAACCTTTATCTGGATCGGGCGGCGGCGCTCGATCCGCGTCATCCAATGCTGGCGGCGCTCCGCGCTGAACTGCGCAATGCCCGGGAATCCGGGTCAACGGTGAAAACCCAGACCAATCCCATCGTCGGCCTTGATTTCCACTGGGTGGAGGGCGGCTGCTTCAGCATCGGCAGCCCAACGACGGAACGAGATCGCAGCAGCGATGAAGCCCCTCGTCAGGTTTGCGTCAAGGGATTCTGGATCAGCAAGACCGAGATCAGTAACAGCCAGTTCCGGCGCTTCAAAGCCACCCATAACAGCGGGTCTTTTCAAGGGCGCTCCTTGAATGAAGATACCCAGCCGGCGGTCAACCTGAGCTGGGATGAAGCTCAGGCCTTTGCCGAATGGCTGACCTGGGAAACCGGCGCTGGCCGGCGCTTCCGGCTGCCGACGGAAGCGGAATGGGAATTCGCCGCCCGTGCCGCCACCACGACCCGCTATTACTGGGGGAACGAAGTCGATCCGCGCTACGCCAACTTCTCCGACCGCAATGACCCGACCGGCGCTTCAGTAGGCAATCTGGATGACGGCCAGTCGGTGACCGCCCCAGTGGGAACCTACCGGCCCAACGCCCTGGGATTGCAGGACATGGCGGGGAATGTTTGGGAATGGACCTGCTCGGAATACCAGCCGAATTATGGCGGCGAAGAGCAGCGCTGCTCGGCGAAACGACTCAATGAAGGGCAGCGGGTGACGCGAGGCGGCTCCTGGAATAACGGGCCGGGCGAGCTGCGTTCCGCAAAACGTTTGCCCCGCAAACCCGGCGACCGCGACGCGCTCACCGGGTTCCGGGTGGTTATGGAAGAATAGGCGGCCTGCGCAACCGGCTACTTGTTGCGGCGGCTGACCATAAAGGTGGCGCTGCCTTCGACAACCACCGTGTCGCCGACGGTGCAGATCGTACTCATGATCACCCGGCGCCGCTCGGCGTTAATTTCCTGAATGGTGCAGGTCGCGGTTACCGTGTCGCCGATGCGCACTGGGGCCTTGAAACGCAACTGCTGATCGACATAGATGCAACCCGGCCCCGGCAGGCGGGTTCCGGCCACGCAGGAAATCAGGCCGGCGCAGAACATGCCGTGGGCGATGCGGCTCTTGAACTGGGTCTGCGCAGCGAAAACTTCATTGCAATGCACTGGGTTATTATCGCCGGTCAGCCCGGCGAACATCACGACATCGGTTTCGGTGACGGTCTTGGCGTGCGAGGCGCTCATCCCGACCTTGAGGTCCTCCAGGTAATAGCCGTGGATGCTGTCGTTATAGCCTTCATGATTGGAATACACAGTGATCTCCTTGGTGGATTTAAACGGTGTTGGCGTGCATCGGCGCAACATCAAGCGCCGCATAGCCTACACGACCGGGCGGGTTCTTAACCAATAAATGCATTGCATCCCCCGGGGCGACTAAATACCATAACTTGGTAAGGTTTTAGCCCCTCCCGGGTTCATTCCATTATCACGCGCAACCCTAGACGAAGGTTAACAATGAAAATTTTAGTCGCCGTAAAACGGGTGGTGGACTACAACGTCAAGGTTCGGGCCAAGGCGGACGGTTCTGGCGTAGAAACCGCCAATGTCAAGATGTCCATGAATCCCTTTGACGAAATCGCTGTAGAAGAAGCGGTGCGTTTGCAGGAAGCCGGCAAGGCCAAGGAGATCGTCGCGGTCTCGCTGGGTGTCGCCGCCTGTCAGGACACGATTCGCACCGCGCTGGCCATGGGCGCTGACCGGGGCATTCTGGTGGAAACCGATGTCGAACTGCAACCGCTGGCGGTCGCCAAGCTGCTCAAGGCGGTGGTCGAGAAGGAAAAGCCGGATTTGATCATTCTCGGCAAGCAGGCGATTGACGACGACGCCAATCAGACCGGGCAGATGCTGGCGGCGTTGTTGGGCTGGGCGCAGGGCGTATTTGCCTCGAAGGTCGAGCTGGGCGATGGAACGGTCACCGTGACCCGCGAAGTGGACGGCGGCTTGGAAACCGTCGCGCTGCAACTGCCGGCGTTGGTGACCACCGATTTGCGGCTCAACGAACCGCGCTTCGTCAAGTTGCCCAATATCATGAAAGCCAAAAAGAAACCGCTGGATGTGCTCAAGCCGGCTGATCTGGGCGTCGAGATTGCGCCGCGTCTGGTCACCCTGAAAGTGCAAGAGCCGCCCAAGCGTCAGGCGGGCATCAAGGTCGATACGGTCGCCGCCCTGGTCGATAAGCTGCACAAAGAAGCCCACGTCATTTAATGCCTCCGGGGTCCGAAGAACATGAGCATTCTGGTTATTGCCGAACACGATAATGCTGTCCTCAAGGCGGCGACCCTGAACGCCGTCACCGCCGCAACGCAACTGGGCGATGATGTCCAGGTGTTGGTTGCCGGTCATTCCTGCGGCGCGGTCGCCCAGGCCGCTGCGCAAGTGGCGGGCGTGAAAAAAGTCCTGGTCGCCGACGCGCCGCATTACGCCCGCCAACTGGCGGAAAATCTGGCGGCGCTGGTGGTCGGATTGGCCGGCGGGTATAGCCACATCCTGGCCCCGGCGACGGCGGCGGGCAAGAACGTGCTGCCCCGGGTCGCTGCGCTGCTGGACGTGGCGCAAATTTCCGAAGTGATCAAGGTCGAGAGCGCCGACACCTTCGTTCGTCCGATCTACGCCGGCAACGTACTGGCTACCGTCCAATCCAAAGACCCGATCAAGGTGCTGACGGTGCGCGGCACCGCATTCCCGGCGGCGGCAGCGACCGGCGGTTCCGC
>JBDHRB010000032.1:0-11134 GCA_039807355.1 Candidatus Competibacteraceae bacterium | reverse complement strand
GAGGGGGGTCAGGCGTTTGCGCCGATCCGCTCACTCAGGTAATGCTCGCAGCCATTCAGCGTCGAGAGCTTCGGATAGTCGAAATCAAAAATGGTCACGTTGAGTTCTTTCTCCAGGTTCATCATCAGCCGCAAGAAGTCAATCGAGTCCAATTCGAGCTGATCGTGAAAACTGATGTCGGGCTTCAGGGTTTCGGTGTCCACATTGGGCGCGACATCACTCAGGGTGCGCAGAATCGTGGTGCGAATCTGCTCATTGTTCATAGCGTTCATAGCAATTTTCCTTCAAGTCAGGAGCTCAAAATCCCGCGTTTGTTGTATCTTTGACCGGCATGTTGCGCCGCAACATCAGTCTTGCATTATCGCCCTTAAAAATCAAGCAGGTTCGTTTGCCGGGCGTGGCCGATCAATATGCAATTTAAAGACCATAACTGCGGTTTAATGGTCGCCTGATGCAAAGGATACAAGGCAATCCTAGAATAAACCTCCTAAATCCCGGCTGAAAAATTCTTCAGCGATGCCCGGCAAGGCTTTTATCCGGGGCGTCGATCAGGGGTTCGGCGGTTCTTCCTCCAGAGTAGACAGATCGCCGAGCGGCAGGCCCAGTTCGCGGGCGCGTAACAGCCGGCGCATAATTTTGCCGCTGCGGGTTTTTGGCAGGTCGGCGACAAATTCCAGTTCACGCGGGGCTACGGCGGGACCCAGCCGGGTGCGGGCGAAGCCAATCAGTTCCTTACGCAGCGCGTCGCTCGGTTCATAGCCCGGTTTCAGGGCGACAAACGCTTTGATGATCTGGCTGGCGAATTCATCGGGCTTGCCGATCATCCCGGCTTCGGCCACTGCGGGATGCTCCATCAGCACATTCTCTACCTCGAACGGGCCAATCAGGTGGCCGGAGGTCTTGATTACGTCGTCCTTGCGACCGACGAACCAGAAATAACCCTCGGCGTCGCAGGTCGCCAGATCGCCGCTTAAATACCAATCGTCAGCGAAACACTGCTGGTAGCGCGGCGCATCATCCAGATAACCCCGAAACAGCGACGGCCAGCCGCTGCGCAGCGCCAGTTCGCCTTGCTGGCCGGGAGCGAGCCGCTCAACTCCGCCATCGGCCCGGCGTTGCACAATGGCGGCCGCGACGCCGGGCATTGGTCGGCCCATCGAGCCGGGGCGGATGTCCTGGACCCGGTAGTTGGCGATCATGATGGCGCCGGTTTCGGTTTGCCACCAGGTGTCATGAAAGGGCCGCCCCAGGGTTTCCAGCGCCCAGACCACCCCTTCCGGATTCAGCGGTTCGCCGACGCTGGCCATGAAGCGCAACGCGCTCAAATCCAGGCGCTGCGCCGGTTCCAGACCCGCCTTCATCAACATGCGGATCGCAGTGGGCGCGGTGTACCAGACGTTGACGCGCTGTTGTTCGAGAATCGCGTACCAGCGCCGCACCTCGAATTCCGCTTCATCCACGATCAGGGTAGCGCCGTTGGTCAATGGGGCGATCAGGCCGTAGGAGACCCCGGTAACCCAGCCGGGATCAGCGGTGCACCAGTAAACGTCGCCGGGCCGCAAGTCCAGCGCCATTCGTCCGCTCCAATAATGGGCGACCACCGCTTCGTGGACATGGATTGCGCCCTTGGGAGCGCCGGTGGCTCCGCTGGTGAAGTGCAGCAGCGCCCAGTCTTCGGGCCGGGTACGCGGGGCCGGGCGGCTGTCGGCGGCGGCGTCGAGCAGGGTGTGAAAAGCGCATAACTTCGGCGGGTGCGCATCGCCATCGGTTAAGTCGGTTGCATCGGTTAACAAGACCCATTCCAGATCGGGCAGGGCGTTGCGCAACGCCGCGACCTTGCGCTGATAGAGCAGGGAAGTGGTGACCAACAGCCGCGCCCGACTGCTGACCAATCGCCCGCGCACCGGCTCCGGGCCGAACGCGGAAAACAGCGGACAAAACACCGCGCCAGCTTTCAACGCGCCCAGCGCGGCGATGTACAGTTCTGGAATCCGTCCGGCCAGCGTGCAAACCCGGTCGCCGGGGCGGATGCCCAGGCGCTCCAGGACATTGGCGAACTGGTTGCTGAGTCGCGCCAGATCGGCGTAGCGGTAATCGCGGCGCTCGCCGTTTTTGCCCAGCCAGCGCAGCGCCAGGCGTTGGCCTTGACCGGCGGCGACCCAGCGATCAACCGCCGCATAGGCGATGTTGAGTGCGCCGTCGGCCAGATCCGCCAGCGCGGCGCGGGCTTCGCCCCAGGAAAATCCAGCGCAGGCTTCGGCATAGTCCGTCAGATTTGGCGCAGGTTCGCCAGCATTCAGGGTCTTGCGAATCGGGTTCCAGGACATCGGCACCTCGCAAAGCAGAACAAGGATCAGTGGAGAAGCCGATTGTAGCGAGGTGGCGAGGCTGCGAGGTAGCGATTAACATACCTCAATTCGCTACGATTCTGACCGGAAGCTTTTTTCATGACGATTCGCAATCTGGAATATCTGTTCAAACCCCGCTCCATCGCTGTCATTGGCCGGGGCAAATCGCCAGGCGGCGCCGATGCGACCATAGAATTCAATATGATCGAGGGCGGCTTCAAGGGGCCGGTGATGCCGGTGAATCCTGACCATCCTTCGATCTCCGGGGTGCTGGCGTACAAGGATATTGCCAGCTTGCCGGTGGCTCCTGATTTAGCGATTTTGACCACTCCGCTTGAAGAAGCGCCGGGGCTGATTCGGCAACTGGGCGAGCGCGGCGCACGGGCGGCGCTGCTGTTGAGCCGCGAAGTCCTTCAGGATCACCGCAACGGGCACGGCGCACTGCTCAGTCCGGAGTTGCAACACAAGCATACCGATCAGGGCGTTTCCCTGAAGCAGCAAATTCTCGCCGCGGCCAAACCCTATCTGATGCGGATCATGGGGCCGGATCATCTCGGTTACGCGGTGCCGACCGCCAACCTCAACGCCAGCCTGAGCAGTCAGCGTCCCCAGGCCGGCCAGGTCGCCCTGTTGTGCCAGTCAGCGGCGGTGATGCGCAGCGTGATTGACTGGGCGAACAGCCGCAATATCGGTTTTTCCCATGTCATTTCCGTCGGGATGCGCTGGGATGTGGACCTGGGAGATTTGCTCGATTATCTGCTGCGCGACCATCACACCCGGGCCATCCTGATCTACATGGAGAGCACCCGCAACCGGCGCAAGTTTGTCTCCGCGGCCCGGGCCGCCGCTCGCGTCAAGCCGGTAATCATTCTCAAGCCGCGTGATTTTCGCACCGGGCCGGTCGAGGACGCGGTGTATGACGCGGTGTTTCAGCGCGCCGGCATTTTGCGGGTCAATAACATCGAACAATTGTTCGGAGCAGCGGAAACCGTGTCCATGGCGCGGCCCGTGTACAGCGACCGGCTGACCATCATCAGCAACAGCTTCAGCCTGGCGTTGATGACCAGCGATACCCTGGTGCGGCATGACGGCCATTTGGCCGAGATCAGCGCGGCGACCCTGGAGAAATTGGCCCAAACGTGCCGCCCCGGTTATCCGGTGGAAAACCCGGTGGATTTGGGCGACGCGGCTGGCCCGGAAGAATACGGCAAGGCCCTGGATTTGCTCCTGCAAGAACCGGGAACCGACGGGGTGCTGGTGATCCATGCCCCGGCCTCGGTCAACCGCTCCCTGGAATGCGCCCAGGCGGTGGTCGAGCGCGCCGCGAAAAGCCGGCGTCTGGTGATGACCTGCTGGCTGGGCGAATCCTCAGTCGAGCAGGGCCGCAACTGCTTCAAGAACGCGCATATCCCGACTTATGAAGCGCCCGGCGATGCGGTCGAAGCCTTCCTGCGCCTGGCGCAGTACCGGCGCAATCAGGAATTGCTCATGGAAACCCCGGCGTCGATTCCTGAAGGGTTCACCGCCGATGCCGAGACCGCCCGGCGGATTATCCACATCGCCCTGACCGCTGGGCGTCGCCGCCTGAACGCCTATGAAACCAGTCAGGTGCTAAACGCCTACCAGATTTCCACCGTGCCGCTGTATTTCGCCGCAACCCCGGAAGCCGCCACCGACGCCGCCATGGAAATCAAGGCTCCGGTGGCGCTGAAAATCCTCTCGCCGAATATCGTTAGCAAATCGGATGTCGGCGGGGTGGCGTTTGGGCTGAAAAATCCCCTGGAAGTGCTGGTCGCCGGTACAGAAATGCTCAAGCGGGTGCATGAACTGGCTCCGCAGGCGGTGGTGGACGGCTTTGCCGTGCAGCCGATGCAGAGCCGCAACAGCGCCTATGAAGTGATGATGGGCGTGCGCACCGGCCAGCGTTTTGGCCCGGTGATCTTTTTCGGCCAGGGCGGCACCGAAGCCGATGTGATTGATGACGTGGCCTACGCGCTGCCGCCGCTGAACATGCAACTGGCGCGGGATTTGATGTTGCGCACCCGGCTGTATCGCCGACTCAGCACCAACCGTGGTTGTCCGGTGAATTTGGACGCCGTTGCCCTGACCCTGATCAAGGTTTCGCAGATGGTGATTGACCTGGCCGAGCTGGTCGAGCTGGACATCAATCCGATTTGGGTCAATTCCGAGGGCTTGGTGGCGCTGGACGCCCATCTGCTGATCGAATCCAACCCCGAACCCGCCGCCCAGCGCCTGGCGATTTCGCCGTATCCCAAGGAACTGGAAAAGAGATACACCTTGCCGGATCAGCGTTCGTTCCTGATTCGACCGATTCTGCCGGAAGATGAGCCGGAGCTGCGCGAATTGGTCAAGCGCCTGCCGGCGGAAGACGTGCGGATGCGCTTTTTCCAGCCGATTCGGGAGTTGTCGCACGAGATGGCGGCGCGGCTGACTCAGCTCGACTACGAGCGGGAAATGGCCTTTATCGTCACCGACCCGGATGCGCTGCCGGGCAAGAGCAAAATCTGGGGGGTGGTGCGCTGCAACGCCGACCCGGACATGGAACGCGCCGAATACGCGGTGCTGGTGGATCGGGCGGTGACCGGCATTGGTCTGGGGCCGATGCTGATGCGCTACATCATTGATTTTGCGAAACAGCGCGGCATCAAAGAACTCTACGGCGAAGTGCTGCGCGAGAATGAGCCGATGCTGCGGTTGAATCGGGCGCTCAACTTCAAAATCCACGCCACGCTTGACGATCCCGGCATTCTGCACGTCAGCCTGCCGTTGGACTGACCGGGGCCGGAGGGAGGGACTTTGAACAGCGATGAGGTGCAGAAAACCGCGCTGGAGTGCGACGCCGAACGCCGCTTGATTGGCCGGCAACATACCGCCCGTTTGCTGAAAATGCTGCGCGGCGGCTATGGGACGCTCCCCGAAGCCGAGACCGATGCGCCGCCGGTTGACAATAAACCGGCGCGGATCGCTGAGGCCGCTCCCGCCTATGTGCGCCTGGTGGAAGCGCCGGTTGCGCCGCCGCTTCGCGTTCCCGAACGCACCGCCGCGCCGCCGGTTCCCAGCGTTGGCGACGCCCTGCGTCATCCTTCCGAGCGGTTAAGCCCGCTGATGACGCGGCTGGCTGAACTGAACGAAGCCAGCCGGGTTTTTCACGCCTATCTGCGTCCGGACCTGCGCGAACATGCGGTACTGGTTCGGCTCGATCCCGACGCCTGGACCGTGCAGACCGAATCGGCGGTGTGGGCGATCCGCTTGCACTACGCCCTGTTCGAGATTCGTAAATCGCTGGAACAGCATTTCGGCATGACCCTGCCCAAGCCGCAGATTCACATCGCGCCGCTGACCCAGCGCCACGCTCCTGCCGAGCCGCGTCGGCGGTTGACCCGCGAGGCCGCCCGCTACCTGGAAGAAACCGCACGCAATGAAAGCGATCCGCGCTTGAGCGCCGTGCTGCGTCGCCTGGCCCGCCGGGCCGAGCCGTCAACCCCCGATCATGCTCTATACCCACCACAGCAACCGTCTTGAAATCCTCGCCGAGCGCCTTGCCGAACTGCTCAGTCAGCCGCTGCGCTCGCCGCTGGCGCGTGAAATCATCATCACCCAGAGCAACGGCCTGGCCCGCTGGCTACAGTTGCGGCTGGCGGATCGGCTGGGAGTCTCCGCCCATCTGAGCTTTCAGTTTCCGACAACCTTTCTCTGGGAAATGGCGCGCCGGGTGCTGCGCGGGCTGCCGCCGACCTCGGCATTCGACCCGCCAGTGCTGCGCTGGCGGATCATGGCGCAGTTGGCCGAACGCAGCGATGAACCGGGTTTTGCCTCGGTGTGCGCCTGGCTGGGCGATCCGGGCGATGATTTTCGCCGTTACGAATTGGCCTGCCGCATCGCCGAGTGTTTCGATCAATATTTGATCTATCGCCCGGACTGGATCGCCGCTTGGGAGGCCGGGCGGGAAAATCATTGGCAGGCGGCGCTGTGGCGACGGCTGACTGGCGCTGGCGCGGCGCACCGGGGACAAGCGCAGGCTCGCTTGCGCCAGGCGTTGCAGCAGGGCGAAATAGACCGTCGCCGCTTGCCGGAACGGGTGACGCTGGTCGGTCTGTCCGCCTTGCCGCCGCTGGTCCTGGATTTGCTGGCCGAACTGGCGCACTTCATCGAGATTCATCTGCTCTTGCTCAATCCCTGTCAGGAATACTGGGGCGACATCCGGGCCGAACGCGATCTGGCCCGCTTGGGCGAAGAGATCGACCCGGAAGCCGAATATCTGAGCGTCGGCCACCCGTTGCTGGCGTCGCTGGGCAAACAGGGCCGGGACTTTTTCGACCTGTTGCAGAACTATGCACCGGTCGAGTGGGAGAAGTTCGTAGAACCGGCTGGTGCGGCGGCGTTGCCGCGCCTGCAAGCGGATATTCTCCATCTGCGCGAACGGGGAACGGTCGAGCATCCGCCCCTGCCGCTGCGCCCGGACGATGATTCGCTCCAGATTCACGTCTGTCACGGGCCGATGCGCGAAGTTGAGGTGCTGCACGATCAGCTTTTGGCGCTGTTCGCCGCGCATCCCGATCTGCGCCCTTCCGATGTGCTGGTCATGGCCCCGGACATCGCCCGGTATGGCCCGCTGCTGGAAGCGGTATTCGGCGCGGCCCCAGCCGGGCGGCGCATTCCGTTCAGCATCGCCGATCAGGGCCTGCCGGTAGAAAATCCGCTGGTCGAGGCGTTTTTTAACCTGCTCGATTTGAGCGGCGAACGCTTTGACGCCGCCCAGGTGCTGGGTTTGCTCGAAGCGCCGGCGATCAGCCGCCGTTTCGCGCTGAACGAGGAGGATGTCGAGCGGATTCGCCGCTGGGTGCGCGAGGTCGGGATTCGCTGGGGCATCAATGCCAGCGTCAAGGACGACTGGGCCTTGCCGGTCACCGCCGAGCATACCTGGCAGGCCGGGATGGATCGATTATTGTTGGGGTACGCGCTGCCCGGACAGGGCCGCGAGTTGTACGCCGGCATTTTGCCCTATGACGAAGTGGAAGGCGGCGAAGCTCAGGCGCTGGGCGGCCTGCAAAGCTTTCTCGACCAGTTGTTTGACCTGCATCAGCAGTTGCGCCAGCCGCGTCCGCCGGCGGAATGGATCGCCGTGCTGTCCGGGTTGCTGGAGCGTTTTTTCGCCGCCCGCGAACGGGAAGAACACGAGCTGCAACTGATTCGCAGCGCCCTGGAGACGCTGGGAGAAACGTTGGCGCTGGCCGGGTTTGCCGAATCGGTGTCGCTGTCAGTGCTGAAATCGGCGCTGCGCGAGGGATTGAACGCCCCGGAAAGCGGCCTGGGCCGGTTTCTCGGTGGCGGCGTGACCTGTTGCGCGATGGTGCCGATGCGCAGCATTCCCTTTGCAGTGGTGTGCCTGATCGGCCTGAATGACGACGCCTATCCGCGCCCCAATCGCCCGGTCAGCTTTGATCTGATGGCCGGCTCCTTTCGCCGTGGCGACCGCTCGCGCCGGCGCGATGACCGCTATCTGTTTCTGGAAACCCTGCTCTCAGCGCGGCGCTGTTTCTATCTCAGCTATGTTGGGCAAAACATCCGCGACAATACCCCGCTGCCGCCGTCGCTGCTGGTCAGCGAATTACTGGAGGTGGTCGAGCGCAGTTTTGTCGCTGACCCGTCGCCCCGCGCCCGGATCGTCACCCAGCACCCATTGCAACCGTTCAGCCCGCGCTATTTCAGCGGCGACCCGCGCTGGTTCAGCTACGCCCAGGAGTGGGTGGAAGCCAGTCGTCAGGCCGGGCGCGGCCAGCGCGACGCAGCGGCATTGCTGTCCACGGCGCTGCCAGCCCCGGAGCCGGCCCTGCGCTGGGTGACCCTGGAGGCGCTGATCCAGTTTTTCAAACATCCGGCGCGCTGGCTGTTGCGCGAGCGGCTGGGCATCCGCGTCGATGCGGACGAGGAGGCGCTGGAAACCTGCGAGCCGTTCGTCCCGGATGCGCTGGAAAGTTATCAGATGCTCAATGAAATGCTGGAGTTGCATCGGGAAGGGCGCTCGGCCAGCGACATTGAGACCCTGCTGCGGGCCAATGGCGCGTTACCGCACGGTCAGGTCGGGGAATGCGTCTTCGCCAGCGCCTACCAACGGGTTGAACGCTTCGCTGGACGGCTGGGCCGGGTGTTTCCGCGTCGCGGCCTGACGCCGCTGGAGCTGGATTTGACGTTAGGCGAGTTTCGCCTGAGTGGGCGGCTGACCGGGATGACCCCCTCCGGTTGGGTCGGCTACCGCTTGGCCAAGATCAAGGCCGGGGATTATTTGCAATTGTGGCTGCATCATCTGGCGGTGAATGCCATGGGCCTGGAGGAGGGGGTTCAGCACAGTTACTGGGTGGCCGAGGATCAACTGGTCACCCTGACCCCGATGGAGCAGCCGGCGGCGGTATTGCAGGGCTTGCTGGAACTGTATTGGCAGGGAACTCAGCGCCTGCTGCACTTTTTGCCGAAGAGCAGCCTGGCTTATATCCAGCGCCGGCGCAAAGAACCGGAGGCTGACCCTGACTTGGCGTTGCGGGCGGCGCGGCAGGTCTGGGAAGGACGCGAGCGGCAATCCGGCGCGGAGCGGGAAGACGCCTATTACCAACTGGCGTTCGGCGATAGCGACCCGCTGGATCAAGAGTTTATCGCCTTGACCCAAGCGGTGTTCGAGCCGCTGTTTGCGCAGATTCAGCAGGCGGAAGGATAGAGACCGGTCTGGCGTTGCGCTGCGGCGAGCCATTGCGCCGCGCCGCCCGGCTGAAACCTTTGTGCGGGGCGCAGCTCCAAAATTTAGGACTGTGCAAAAAAGGAATAAATAATGAATGCGCCCGCGCCCCTCTGGCATAACCTGCCTGCTGAAACGGTCTTGCACCAATTGCAAACCGCGCCCGGCGGTCTGAGCGACGCCGAAGCCGCCCGGCGGCTGAACCTTTACGGCCCGAATCAATTGCCGCCGCCCCGGCGTCCTGGGCCGTTACTGCGCTTTCTGCTCCAATTCCACAACATCCTGATCTATGTATTGCTGGCGGCGGCGGCGGGCACTGCGCTGCTCGGCCACGTCATTGATACCAGCGTGATTCTTGGCGTGGTGCTGATCAACGCCCTTGTCGGCTTTGTCCAGGAAGGCAAGGCCGAGTCGGCGCTGGCGGCGATTCGCAAAATGCTCTCGCTGCACGCCATGGTGTTGCGCAACGGTCAGCGCCGGGAAATTCTCGCCGAGACGCTGGTTCCCGGCGACTGGGTGTTCCTGCAATCCGGCGACAAGGTTCCGGCGGATTTGCGCCTGATCGAAGTAAAAAATCTGCGCATCCAGGAAGCGGTGCTGACCGGCGAGGCCGAGGCGGTGGAAAAGGCCGCCGATCCGCTCCCGTCCGACGCGGCGATGGGCGACCGCGCCGACATGGCCTATTCCAGCACTCTGGTGGTTTACGGGCAGGGCGTCGGCGTGGTGGTGGCGACCGGCGCAGCCACTGAAATTGGCCGGATCAGTGCGCTGCTGGATCAGGTGGACCGTCTGGTAACGCCCTTGCTGCGGCAGATGGAGCAGTTTGGTCGCGGGCTGACTGCGGCGATTGTGCTGGTGGCCGGCCTGACCTGGTGCGCCGGGGTCTTTTGGCGCGGTCTGGGGCTGGGCGATATGTTCATGGCCGCAGTCGGCCTGGCGGTGGCGGCGATTCCCGAAGGATTGCCGGCGATCATGACCATCACCCTGGCGATTGGCGTGCAGCGCATGGCCCGGCGCAACGCCATCATCCGCCGCCTGCCGGCGGTGGAAACCCTGGGCGCGGTCACGGTGATCTGCTCGGATAAAACCGGCACCCTGACCCGCAATGAAATGACCGTGCAGCGCATCGTCAGCGCGGAACGCACCTTCGAGGTCAGCGGCGGCGGCTATGCTCCGGTGGGCGGCTTTACCGTACAGGGCCGGACGATCTTGGCCAAAGATGCGCCGGATTTGCAGGCCATGGCCCGCGCCATTCACTTGTGCAATGACGCGACGCTGACCGAAACCGACGGCGAATGGCGGATGAACGGCGATCCGACCGAAGGCGCGTTGTTAACGCTGGCCTGCAAGGCCGGTCTCGATCTGGCCGATGAACAGACGCGCTTTCAACGGCTCGACAGCATTCCCTTCGAGTCGGAACACCGCTTCATGGCGACCCTGCACCATGACCATTACGGCGACCATGTGATCTACCTCAAGGGTGCGCCGGAACGGGTGCTGACCATGTGCGCCGACCAGCAGCATCTCCACGGCCTGCAACCGCTGGTTGTTGAGGACTGGCAGGCGCGAATCGACGCCCTGGCCGCCGCCGGACAACGGGTGCTGGCGGTGGCGTTCCGTCCGGCCCCGCAGACCCAGCGCGAGCTGACCTTCGCCGATGTCGAAGCCGGATTAACCTTGCTCGGTCTGCTCGGCATCAGCGATCCGCCGCGTGAGGAAGCGATTCAGGCGGTGCGCCAGACGCAGCACGCCGGCATTCGGGTGAAAATGATCACCGGCGACCATGCGGTGACGGCGCGGGCGATTGCCGCGCAAATGGGCATCGGCGACGGGGAAAAAGCTTTGACTGGACCGGAGTTGGAAAAACTGGATGATGAAGCGTTGCGGGCGGTGGTGCTGGAGGTCGATGTCTACGCCCGGGCCAGCCCGGAACACAAACTGCGGTTAGTCGCGGCTTTGCAACAGCAAGGCCAGGTGGTGGCGATGACCGGCGATGGGGTCAACGACGCGCCAGCGCTGAAACGCGCCGATGTCGGGG
>JBDHRB010000031.1:0-11287 GCA_039807355.1 Candidatus Competibacteraceae bacterium | reverse complement strand
GAGATGGCCGTGGGCGTGGCCGGTTTCGCCTTCAGCGGTTGAACGAAACAGCGCGGCCAGATCGCTATGGCCCTCAATATCCGCCTTGTTAGCGAAATAGAGATAACGGCGGTTGGCCTGGGCTTCGCTGATGAAAGCGGCCTTCAGATTAGCTTCGGTTTTCGAGCCGTTCAGGTGCATCGGAGGCGTATTCCTCAATGGCGTCAGGGCGGAAACCCCGTACTGTTGCAAGATCGACGGCAAGCGCTGCGCCTGCCAGGCGAGTGGACCAATTCACTGATGTTAATCGCCATGGCCGATCATGGCGACGTTTCTTCATCCTTTAACAGCAAGGCCGGGGTTTGATGGACACGATCAAGATACGCGGGGCGCGCACCCACAACCTGCAAAACATCGACCTCGATCTGCCCCGCGACCGGCTGATCGTCATCACCGGCCTGTCCGGCTCCGGCAAATCCTCGCTGGCCTTCGACACGCTGTACGCCGAGGGCCAGCGCCGTTATGTCGAATCGCTGTCCGCCTACGCCCGGCAGTTTCTGTCGCTGATGGAAAAGCCGGATGTCGATCATATCGAGGGCTTGTCGCCGGCGATTTCCATTGAGCAGAAATCCACTTCGCACAATCCGCGCTCCACGGTCGGCACCATCACGGAAATTTACGACTATCTGCGCCTGCTCTACGCCCGCGCCGGGATTCCGCGCTGTCCTGAGCATGGGATTGATCTGGACGCGCAAACCGTCAGCCAAATGGTTGACCAAGTGCTGGCGCTGCCGGAAGGCGAGCGGCTGATGTTGCTGGCTCCGGTAGTGAAAGAGCGCAAGGGCGAGCATTTGAAATTGTTGCAGGGCTTGCAGGCGCAAGGCTTTGTCCGCGCCCGGATTGACGGCGAAGTGGTGGAACTGGACAGCCCGCCGCCGCTGGATTTGCGCCGCAAGCACACCATTGAGGTGGTGGTGGATCGCTTTAAAGTGCGCGACGACCTCGGCCAGCGCCTGGCGGAATCATTGGAAACGGCATTGCGCCTAGGCGAGGGCGTCGCAAGGCTGGCGTTTTTGGATGCGCCGGAACGGGCCGAACTGCTATTTTCCGCCGGCTATGCCTGTCCGCTGTGCGGTTACAGCCTCAGCGAGCTGGAGCCGCGCCTGTTCTCTTTCAACAATCCGGCTGGGGCTTGCCCGGAATGCGATGGCTTGGGAGCCAAGTCGTTTTTTGACCCGGAACGGGTGGTCGGGCATCCGCATTTAAGTTTGACCCAGGGCGCGGTGCGCGGCTGGGATCGGGATAATTTTTATTATTTTCAACTCATCAAAGCTCTGGCCGAGCATTACGGTTTTTCTGTGGAGACGCCGTTTCAGGAATTGCCTGAGCCGATTCGCAAGCTGATTCTGTACGGCAGCCAGGGTGAAGTCATCGACTTTGCCTATACCAACAGTCGCGGGGAAACCCAGACGCGCCGCCACGCCTTTGAAGGGGTGATTCCCAATCTGGAGCGCCGTTACCGGGAAACCGACTCCAATCTGGTGCGCGATGAACTGGCGAAATATCGGAGCAGCCAACCCTGTCCGTCCTGTCAAGGCGCACGGCTGACCCACTCCGCCCGGCATGTCTTCGTCGCCGGCCACAGTCTGCCGGAAATCGTCGCCCGCCCGATTGGCGTTGCCAAAGCATTTTTCGCCGAATTGACCCTGGCGGGGCGACGCGGGGCGATTGCCGCCCGGATCGTCAAGGAAATCAGCGAACGGCTGAACTTTCTGGTCAATGTCGGCCTGGATTATCTCAGTCTGGAGCGCAGCGCCGACACCCTGTCCGGCGGTGAGACGCAGCGCATCCGCCTGGCTTCGCAAATCGGCGCCGGGCTGGTCGGGGTGATGTATGTGCTGGATGAGCCGTCGATTGGCCTGCATCAGCGCGACAACGCCCGGTTGTTAGCCAGTCTGTTGCGCCTGCGCGATCTGGGCAATACGGTGATCGTGGTCGAGCATGACGAGGAAGCGATCCGCAGCGCCGATCAGGTGGTGGATATGGGGCCTGGGGCCGGTGCGCATGGCGGGCGCATCGTCGCTCAAGGCGCACCGATGCAGATCATGGCCGATCCCGATTCATTGACCGGGGCTTATTTAAGCGGTCGGCGCAAGATTGCCGTGCCGGAACTGCGCACGCCGCCGAATCCGCAGAAACAACTGCGCATCGTCGGGGCCAGCGGCAATAATTTAAAAAATCTGAGTGTGGAGATTCCGCTCGGTTTATTGACCTGTATTACCGGGGTTTCCGGTTCCGGTAAATCGACGTTGATTAACGATACGCTGTACCGTTACGCCGCCCGCGATTTGAATAACGCCCATGAATCGCCCGCGCCCTGTCAGGATTTAATCGGCCTGGATCAACTGGACAAAGTGGTGAATATTGACCAGAGTCCGATTGGCCGCACGCCGCGCTCCAATCCGGCGACGTATACCGGATTATTCACGCCGATTCGGGAATTATTCGCTGGCGTGCCGGAATCACGGGCGCGGGGTTATCCACCGGGCCGCTTCAGTTTCAACGTCAAGGGCGGGCGCTGCGAAGCCTGCCAGGGCGATGGGGTGATTCAGGTGGCGATGCATTTCCTCCCGGATATTTACGTCCCCTGCGATCAATGCAAGGGCCGGCGTTATAACCGGGAGACGCTGGAGATTCATTACAAGGGTCAGAGCATTCATCAGGTCTTGGAAATGACCGTCGAGCAGGCCCTGGAATTTTATCAGGCGATTCCGGCGGTGGCCCGCAAGCTGCAAACCTTGGTGGATGTCGGGTTGAGTTATATCAAGCTTGGTCAAAACGCGACGACGCTTTCCGGCGGTGAAGCGCAGCGGGTAAAACTGGCCCGCGAATTGTCCAAACGCGATACCGGCCAGACCCTGTATATCCTCGACGAGCCGACTACCGGCCTGCATTTCCATGACATTGAGCAACTGCTAAAAGTGCTGCATGAATTGCGCAATCGCGGCAATACCCTGGTGGTGATTGAGCATAATCTGGATGTGATTAAAACCGCTGACTGGATTATCGACCTGGGGCCGGAAGGCGGTGGCGGCGGCGGGGAAGTGGTGGCGTTCGGGACGCCGGAACAGATCGCGGCCAATCTGCAAAGCCATACTGGACGCTTTCTCGCGGCGGCGCTGGAGCTGGCGAGGAGCGCCGGTTAACCCGGCATCGGCGACCGTCTGGCGATTCCGCCCGATCAGCGCGGGCGTTCCTGGGTCAATAAACCGGCTCCGGCGGTCAGCGCCTCGGCGTAGATGCGGCGCAGGGCGGCGGCATCCAGCGGATGAGCCTGGCGGCGGCTGAAAAAGTAGGCGCTGGCGGCTTTACCCAGCGCGTAAGTGGTGGCGGCGCTGGCGCTCGCCCCCCAGATCGCGCCGAGGGTTTGTCCCCAGCCAGGGGCGAGTTTGACTGCGGTTCGGCCCAGCAGACGCGCCAGATAGCTGACGCCAACTCCGGCCCCAAGCAGCCCGAAAAATTCGGAAATCTGCCGGCGTTCCCAAGGCTGTTGGTACAGGGCGGCCAGACTGTGCAACAGTTTGGCCTGCACCGCTGGCACCCCGACCCAATCGACCAACGGCAACGCGCCAATCCCGGCTGCGGCCAGCGCATGACCGACGATTTGCGGATGGGCGGAGCGGGCATAAACGTCGCGCACGCCCGGATCGCCGCGCAAGCGCATCTGCCAACTCAGCGCCGAAACCTCGCCAATCGCCGCCCATAACGCTTCCAGACCGTAATCCGCCGGTTCCCAGCCGTCTTCGGGCATGGTCAGGTCAATCGGGGTCCAGCGCACTGGAATTGCGCCCGGCAACCCGCCCAGTTGCTCGCGCTGGGCCAACAGGGCGCGGGTCAGCGTCTGGGAAAGCGGCGGCGGCCATGGCCAGCAGTCATAAGGATAAGGCTGACGGTGTTCTTCCCCCGGCGCATAGCCTTCGTGCAAGCCGGTCTGGGCGATCAATACCGGCCATTGCGGATGGCGCTTGCGCACCGTGCGCAAGACCTGACCGACCGCTTCCTGGCGGATGTCCAGCGCCTTCATCACCCCCAGCACCAGATGGGCCTGGGCCTCGCAATACCCGATATCCTCGCTGGGATCGTAGGCGACTTCGCCCAACCCCCGACTGTCGAGAAAACGCACCACCGGCAGGGTTTCGGGAAAGTCATAAAATCGGGCGGTGCGGGTGCAGGGCTGGAAGCCGTTGCCGATCTGCGCCGCATCGCTGCCGGTCAGAGCGCGAATGATCGAAGTCTTGCCGGCCTGGGCTTTGCCCAGCAGCCAGATCACCGGCAACGGCTGCCGCGCCCGCGCTTCGCGCAATGCCGCTTCCAGTTGCGCCGCATCCACCGAGGGATTCAGCAATGCCTGGCGCAAATGCCCCCAGCCGTCGAAAATGCTCAAGTGTTCAGGTCTCCTGGATCGCCCGCGCTTCCCGCAACCGGAAGGGCCAAAATCCGGGTTGGATTAGCGCCATTCCTCGCGGTATCCGGGACGGTCGTAACGCGGCGGCGGCGGCGCATAGTCGTCGCGGCCATCATCCCAGGCCCGATGACGCGGGCGGGGCCGGTCATATCCGCAGTCGATGACGCCCTCCTGGCACAGCGTATCGCGCCAGGCGTATTTCAGGAAAAACCGGGCGAAAGGACGCGATTCCGGCTCAAATTCCACCCGGCGCGACGGCGACCATTCGCTTTCGCCATAACCGGTGCCTGGGGCGGCCTGCCGCTCACGCGCTGCGCCAGCACTGGGTGGCGGCGCGCCTTGCAGCGAGGGTTCCGCGCCGCGCCGACGCTCTTCGCGCCCTTCGGACCAGGGCTGGGGCGGAGCCGGCGGAACCGGCGCGACTTCCCGAAACGCCGCTACGGCGATCACGCCCAATGCGGAAGCGTCACCCCAGGCGCTGGCGTAAGCATCGCCGGCATCGGTGAAATAAAAGCGATTGACCCGATTCCGTCCGGTGCGCCAACCTTCATAAGTTTCCTGCTGTCCGGGTTCCAGAACATACATCCGTTCATGCGAGCGCAGCCTCGAAGCATCGCCGCTGATGATGTTGCGGCCATCGACAGCGATCACCAGCCCGATGCGTTGATCGCTGCGGTTGCGAATGCGAATTGAGTAGTTGCTGCCGCGCACCGCTTCCAGATGCGCCTTAAAAACCGTCGGGCTGCTGCGCCGCAACGGATAGTAGGGAAACGGACGGCCCCGATCATTAGTCACCTGCACTTCTACGTCACCGCTGTCGAAGCGTTGCGCGGAAACCGCGCTGGCCCCAAAGAGCAGTAACAGCGCAATCAGTCCTGTGAGGTATGGCCTGTTCATTGAATTTCTCCCCCGGTTAATCATTTCGCCCAGCGCCCTGCATGGGCCTTTGACAGTGCGCCTTCAGTCTGGGCTGGATGCGCTGAATCGCTACTGAATTTTTCGCGGGTGCGGCGCTGCGCTGGCGATTCAGTCCTGATTCATTCTAATCTTTTAATATTTAAACGAGTTGCAAAAGAAATTCATTGTGGAAAGAGTCAATCATGTCCGACAGAATGAGACAATGGCGGCGACTGGCGCTGTGGATGCTGGCGGGCCTGTGGGTCGCGGGCGAGACGCAAGCCCAATTTTATCCGCGCTACCGGGTCAACGATGACGGGCCGCCCGCCCGCAGCCGTCAATACCGTCCGCCGCCGCGCCAGTTTGCCGATCCGGACCGGGCTGCGGATGCGGCCCGCGAAGCGACCGGCGGGCGGGTGTTGGGCGTGCAGGGCGATGAACGCAACGGTCGGCGCGGTTATCGGGTGCGCATTCTGGAACCGGGCGGGCGGGTGCGAAATTTCCATTACGATCCGGCGAACGGGCCGGCGCGTGACTAGCCAAGCTATTGAACCGTAGGCTGAGGGGTGAAATGCGTATTTTGATCATCGAAGACGAAGCGCCTTTGCGGGAGCGGGTCACGAATCAGTTACGCGAGCAGGGGTACGCGGTGGATGCCGCCGCCGATGGCCGCACCGGTCTGTATCTGGGCCAGGAATATCCGCTGGACGCGGCGATTGTCGATCTTGGACTGCCGGACTTGTCCGGTCTGGAAGTGATCCGTCGCTGGCGGGCGGGCGGACGCCGCTTCCCGGTGCTGATTCTCACCGCCCGGGGCCGCTGGCAGGACAAGGTGGAAGGGCTGGAAGCCGGCGCCGACGATTATCTGGTCAAGCCGTTTTTCACCGAGGAATTACTGGCGCGTTTACGGGCGCTGATCCGCCGCACCGGCGGCTGGACTCAGGCGGTGCTGGACTGCGGCTCCATCGCCCTGGACACCGGCGCACAACAGGTCACGCTGAACGGACAGCCGGTCGAAGTCACCGCCTATGAATATAAATTGCTTGAATATTTGATGCTTCATGCCGGCGCGGTCATCTCCAAGACCGAGTTGACCGAACATCTCTACCAGGAAGATGAAGACCGCGACAGCAATGTGCTGGAAGTGCTGGTCGGTCGGTTGCGGCGCAAACTCGATCCCGAACGCACGCTCAACCCGATTGAAACCCTGCGCGGGCGCGGTTACCGATTTCGCCTGGAACGCGCCGCCGGTTGACCGCCGATGCATTCGTTCAGCGGTCGGCTGCTGATCGCCGCCAGCGTGGTGCTGGCGGCCTTTCTCGGCCTGACCGGCCTGACCTTGGACCGGGCGTTTCAGGACAGCGCCCAAGCCGCAGTGCAGGAGCGGCTGCAAGCCCAGGTCTATATGCTGCTCGGCGTGGTCGATGTTGATACCTTCCGCCGGCTGACCTTGCCGCAAGCCTTGCCGGAAGCGCGTTTTTCCACCCCGGATTCCGGCTTGTATGCCGATGTCATGGACGCCCAGGGCAATCTGGTCTGGCGTTCGCCGTCTTTGCTCGGTCGGGCGCTGCCGTTTTTTCCAGCGGTGCGCAATCCCGGCGACACCCAGTTTGCCCCGCTGGAATCGGCGCAAGGCGATCAACTGTTTCTGCTGGCGTTTACCGTCAGTTGGGAAATCGCCCCCAACCAGTATCAGCTTTACACCTTTCGCGTTGCGGAAACCCAGTGGAATTATCTGGATCAGTTATGGAGTTTCCGCCGCAGCTTATGGGGCTGGTTGCTGGCGGCGACCGGGGTGCTGCTGGCGGTGCAGGGCGTGATTCTGCGCTGGAGTTTGCAGCCGTTGCGCCGGGTGGCCGCCGAGGTCACCGAAATCGAAGCCGGGCGGCGCGCTGAATTGAGTAGCCGTTATCCCGAAGAACTGCGCCCGCTGACCACCAATCTGAATGCGCTGGTGCGGCAAAGTCGCACCTTGCTGGAGCGTTATCGCAACGCGCTGGGCGATCTGGCGCACAGCCTGAAGACCCCGCTGGCGGTGTTGCGCAGCACCCTGGAAAACGGCGCATCGCCGGATCAACTGCGCCAGGTGCTGATCGAGCAGGTCGAGCGGATGAATCGCACCGTCGATTATCAATTACAGCGGGCTGCCGCCGCTGGCCCGGCGGCGTTGAGCCAGCCGCAGCCGGTTGCGCCGCTGGCTTCGCGGATTCTCGATTCGCTGGGCAAAGTCTATGCAGAGCGCAGTTTGGCGCTGCGCTGCGAAATCGCCCCGAACACCCGGTTTTATGGCGATGAAGGGGATTTCATGGAGATTCTCGGCAATCTGGCGGATAACGCCTGCAAATGGGCGCGTCATCAGGTGGTGGTGCGCGCCTGGCCGGCCCGCCACGCGCAACGGGCCGAGCTGATCGTCGAGGTCGAGGATGATGGGCCGGGCATTCCCGCCGAACAGGCTCCGCTGTTGTGCAATCGCGGCCAGCGGGCCGATCCGACGGTCGCCGGCCACGGCATCGGCCTGGCCGTGGTGCGCGATCTGGTTGAAGAAGTGTACTACGGGCATCTGGAGATCGGACGCGGGGCGCTGGGCGGCGCCCGGATTCGCGCCGCGTTGCGCTTTCAGGCCCAGGCCGATCAATGAGCGGCCAAGGTCTGCGCGATCAGCGCATCTTTCTCGGCCCACAACTGGCCCAGCCAACGCTGAATCGCCGCCCGATATTCCACATCGCCGCGATAATCGCCGCCCAGCAATTCAGCGGGAATCTCCAGCGCCCGGACCCGGACAATTACCCGGCGAATCCGGCCCAGCAACAAGTCGAGAAAGGTCGAACGGCCTTCCGGGTAAATAATCGTCACGTCGAGCAGGGTGTGCAGGCGTTCCGCCAGCGCCTCCAGAACGAACGCCAGTCCGCCGGCCTTGGGCCGCAATAAATACTGATAGGGCGACTGCTGCCGAAGCTGTTTATCGGGCCGGAAGCGGGTGCCTTCCAGAAAGTTGAGCAGGGTGGTCGGCGTATCGCGGAACCGGGCGCAAATCCGCCGGGTGGTTTCCCAGTCCTGATCGCGGGCTTCGGGATGTCGGGCCAGATACTCCGCCGAGTGGCGTTTCATGAACGGAAAGTCCAGTCCCCACCAGACCCCGCCCAGCATCGGCATCCAGATGAGTTGCTGTTTGATAAAGAATTTCAGGAACGGAATCCGCCGGTTGAAAATCCGTTGCAGCACCACGATGTCCACCCAGGATTGGTGATTGGCGCTGACCAGATACCAGTCATCGCGCTGCAACCCGTCCAGCCCCTGCACATCCCACTGGATGCGCTGGGTCAGATCGGTAATGGCGTTATTGCCGGCGATCCAGAACTGGGCGATCTGGAGCAGGCGACGGTCATGCCAGGCCCGCCAGCCGCGATGCGGAATCGCCAATTTAATCAGCAGCACCAGATAAAACGGCGTACACCAAAGCACCGTGTTGAAAATGAACAGCAGAAACGCCAGGACGCCACGCAGCGGCGCGGGCAAGAATGCGAGCATGGGAAGTCGCCTTATTTTAGTTTTGCAGCGTCAAGGAACGCTGCGCCAGCCAGTCGCGCACCGCCGGGCCGGTGCCGATGGTCCACGGTTTCAGCCGCTCAACCGGCACGCGCTTGATCGCGGCCAACTCCTCATTCAACGTGATGTCGCCGTGGGCGGGAACGTGGAAGGCCAGAATCAGTTGATTCATCTCGAAGAATGGGTAATAGCCGATGAAATGCGCCGTTTCGCCCTGCAAGCCCAGTTCTTCCTGCACTTCGCGCAACACCGCCGCGTCCGGGGTCTCGCCTTTTTCCAGAAAGCCGCTGATCAGGCCGAACATGTGTTCCGGCCAGCGTTGATTGCGCGCCAGAATCACCGCGCCATCGACCTCGACAATCGCGGCGACCACTGGCACTGGATTGTCCCAGTGGACGTAACCGCAACTGTTGCAGCGCAGCCGTGGTTGCGCGTTGATTTCAGCGGTTTGCAGGGGGCTGCCGCAGTGCAGGCAAAAGCGGGCGGACATGGCGGAATCTTCACTCCTTAAAATTGCGCGGTGGACCGGGCGGAACGGGAGGTCACGGTCAAACATGTACGGATCATGATAGGCAAGACTATAATCCCAGCGACGGCAGCTCCTACCGCTGCCGTTTTGATTTTTAAAAACGGCTTGCGGAAGGTTCGCTCCAGGGAAGGCGTGCATTGCGCAAGCCGGTTTGACGACCACCCACGGAGCGCCGATCCTTCGGCTTTGTTCAGCGAAACGATTATGAAAACACGCCATTTTTTGAGTCTATTTGATTTGACGCCGGCGGAATTGCAGCGGGTGTTGCAACGCGCTGGCGAACTGAAAGCCCTGCGCCAGCGCGGGGAACATTATGCGCCATTTCCGGGCAAGGTACTGGGGATGATCTTCGAGAAGGCGTCCACCCGCACCCGGGTGTCCTTTGAAGCCGGCATGGCGCAACTCGGCGGCAGCGCGATTTTCTTGTCGCCCCGCGACACGCAACTGGGCCGGGGCGAGCCGATTGAAGACACGGCGCGGGTAGTGTCGCGCATGGTCGATCTGGTGATGATCCGCACCTTCGCCCACGCCACGGTGCAGCGGTTTGCCGAATATTCCAGGGTTCCGGTCATCAACGGCCTGACCGACTACAACCATCCCTGTCAGTTGCTGGCCGATTTGCAGACCTTCATTGAAGAGTTCGGCGAGATGCGCGGGCGCACCGTGGCCTGGATCGGCGACGGCAACAACATGTGCAACAGTTATCTGAAAGCCGCCATTCAGTGCGATTTTCAGTTGCGCATCGCGGTTCCGCCGGGCTATGAGCCGGATGAAGCCTTATTGCACCGGGCCACCGACCGGGTGGTGTTGCTGCGCGACCCAATGGCCGCAGTGAAAGGCGCTGATCTGGTCACCACCGACGTATGGGCCAGCATGGGCAAGGAGGAACAGCAAGACCGTCGGGAGCGGGATTTCATTGGCTATCAGGTCACCGGCGAAATGATGGCCCAGGCCCGGCCCGGCGCGATTTTCCTGCACTGTCTGCCGGCGCATCGCGGCGAAGAGGTCAGCGCCGAGGTGATTGACGGGCCGCAAAGCCGGGTCTGGGATCAGGCGGAAAATCGCCTCCATGCCCAGAAGGCGCTGATGGAGTTTTTACTGTTGGGCGGTCAAAGCTAGACGCGCTTGCGAATGGTCAAGACCCCAGGGTCTTGATCGCGGTATCATGATGTTTTAAACCGGCTTTAAGCGTTCGCCATGAAAGACTATGCGCTGATCCTGCTCGGAACCATCCTGGTCAACAACTATGTGCTGGTGAAGTTTCTCGGACTGTGCCCGTTCATGGGCGTTTCCCGCAAGCTGGAAACCGCGATGGGCATGGGACTAGCGACCACCTTTGTCCTGACCTTATCGTCCATCTGCGCGTACCTGACCGACCACTACCTGCTGATTCCGCTGGGGCTGGAGTATCTGCGCACCATCGCCTTTATTCTGGTCATCGCAGTGGTGGTGCAATTTACCGAGATGGTGGTGCACAAGACCAGTCCATTGCTGTATCAGGCGCTGGGCATCTATCTGCCGCTGATCACCACCAACTGCGCGGTGCTCGCGGCGGCGCTGCTCAATGTCCAGGCCCGCCATGATTTCATCGGTTCGGCGCTTTATGGGTTCGGCGCTGCCGTGGGTTTTTCTCTGGTGATGGTGCTGTTCGCCGCGCTGCGCGAGCGCATCATTGTCGCCGATGTGCCGGTGCATTTTCGCGGCCCGGCCATCACCTTGATTACCGCCGGCCTGATGTCGCTGGCGTTCATGGGTTTTGCCGGTCTGGTAAGAGGTTAAATCGAGATGATGGCCCGCCTCCGATCAACCCACCCTTGCCGCTATTTTCAACGACGATGCCATCTGATGATCGGCACCGCTGGTTTCACCGT
>JBDHRB010000030.1:0-11290 GCA_039807355.1 Candidatus Competibacteraceae bacterium | reverse complement strand
CGCCGAGAATCCCGCGCAGGGTCAGATACTGAAAGACATTGAAGCCCCGGTAGACATTGTTCGTCAGCCATTCGGCTAGCAACACCAGCATCAGTGGTGGCCCTCCAGTTCCTTGGAGGCTTCCGGGGCCGCCAGCGTCGTGACGATCCGCTCCATGCGCATTCCCCGCGAGCCTTTAACCAGGATCAGCGGCGGCTCGCCGCCGTGTTGCAAAGCGCCGTCCAGCGCCTCGGTCAGCGCCTCGGCAGTGGCGAAATGCTCTGCACGGTCGCCAAACGCCTGAACTGCCGCCCGGCTGTGTTCGCCCAGTGCATACAGCCGTTCAAATCCAGCCAAACGCGCTGCCTGACCGGATTGGGCGTGTAACTCGTCCGCCGCCGGTCCCAGTTCGCGCATATCGCCCAAGACCAGCCACTTGCGGCCCGGCTCCGCGCCGACCGTTTGTAAAGCCGCCGCCAGTGAAGCGGGGTTGGCGTTGTAGGCGTCGTGAATCACTGCGCCGCCATGCCGGCCCGACACGCGCTGCATCCGTCCGCCGACACTGCGCAAATTCTCCAAACCCTGGCGTACTTGATCCAGCGTTGCGCCGACACTCAACGTCGCTGCTGCCGCCGCCAGAGCGTTGCGGACATTGTGCCGACCGGGCAGAGCCAGGCGAATGTCAACATCGCCGTCCACCGTCCGTAAGCGGAACCGGGTGTCGTCGAGAATCTGGCCGTGAACCGCCGCTGGCGCGTCCAGCCCGAAATCGACGATGCGCCGCCCCGGATTCAAGGCGATCCAGTCATCCGCGTGCGGATCGTCGCGGTTGATGATGGCGACGCCGTTTGCGCCCAACCCCTGAAAAATTTCCCCCTTGCTGCGCGCTACCCCGGCCACGTCGCCGAAGCCTTCCAGATGACAGGGACCGGCGTTATTGATGATCGCCACATCGGGCCGGGCTAAAGCCGTGAGATAGGCGATTTCGCCGGGATGATTAGCCCCCATTTCGATCACCGCATAAGCCTGTTCCCCATTCAGGCGCAGCAGGGTCAGCGGCACGCCGATGTCGTTATTCAGGTTGCCTTCGGTCGCCAGCGTCGGCGCTCGAACGCGCAAAATGGCGGCGATCATTTCCTTCAGGGTGGTCTTGCCGTTGCTGCCGGTCAGGGCGATCAGCGCACCGCGAAAATGGGCGCGTCGCGTCGTCGCCAGTCGGCCCAGCGCCAGCCGGGTGTCCGCCACGCCAATCTGCGGCAGCGGATCGTCCACCGGTCGGCTGACCAATGCGCCGCTGGCTCCGCGTTCGCGGGCGGCGGCAATGAAATCATGTCCATCAAAATTCGGCCCGGTCAGCGCGACAAACAGTGCGCCGGGCGGCAACTGACGGGTGTCGGTGCTGACCGCGGTAAATGCCGCGTCTACGCCGTTCCAGGCAACGCCCAGCGCCTCCGCCGCTTCCTGCAAACGCCGGGGTGGAAAAGCTTCAGTCATTCAAGGAGTCTCATCAGTGGAAAAGAATGCTTGCGCGGTGGCGCGGTCGCTGAACGGCAAACGCTCCGTCCCGACGATCTGGTAATCCTCGTGGCCCTTGCCGGCGATCAGCACCAAGTCGCCGGCTTGCGCTTCGGTTAGGGCGTGGACAATGGCGGCGCGGCGATCCCGGATCACGGTCGCCGCAGCGGGATCAGTCATGCCGTGCAGAATCTGGCGGACGATGCGCTCCGGGTCTTCAGTGCGCGGGTTGTCGTCGGTGACGATCACCCGGTCGGCCAGCCGTTCTGCGGTCGCGCCCATCAGCGGACGTTTGCCGGGGTCGCGGTCGCCACCGCAGCCGAACACACAGGATAAACGGCGCTCGCCGCCGTGTTCGCGCAGGGCGCGCAACGCCTGTTCCAGAGCATGAGGGGTGTGCGCGTAGTCAATCACCGCCAGCGGTTGAGCCGGCCCGCCGCCGATCCGCTCCATCCGTCCCGGCACGCTGGCGCTGCGTTCGAGCCGGGCCAGCGCCTCGGCGAACGGCACTCCCAGCGCCAGCAGGGTCGCCAGGGTGGCCAGCAGGTTGCTGGCGTTGAAACGGCCCAACAGTCCAACTTGTAATTCGCCCTGACCCCAGGAGGATTGAAGGCGCAGGCGCAAACCGTCGGCGGTCAATTCCAGAGCCTCGCCCCGGACGAAGCGTTCTATCGACAGGGTTTGCTCGCTGAGGCCATAGGCGATGACGCCGCAACGCGCCTGGGTTTCTGCAACCAGACTTTGGCCGAAGGCGTCGTCGAGATTCAACACCGCCCAGTCCGGTTGATGGTCAACAAACAGCCGGCGCTTGGCCGCCGCGTAAGCCTCGAGCGTGCCGTGATAGTCCAGATGGTCGCGGCTGAGTTGGGTCAACGCGGCGACGGTAAACGCCATGCCGTTGACTCGACCCTGATCGAGGGCGTGCGAAGAGACTTCCATGACCGCATGGCGCCGACCGTCGGCGACCAGCCCAGCTAACCAGTGCTGAACCGCCAGCGGGTCCGGCGTGGTATGCAACGAGGGTTGCGTCTGAGCGTAAACCCCCACGCCCAGCGTACCGAGAATCCCGCAGGGGCCGGATTCAGCATCGCTCAGGGCCTGGGCGATGAAGTGGGCGCAGGAGGTCTTGCCGTCGGTGCCGGTGACGCCGATCACTCGCAAGCGGTGCGAGGGTTCGCCGTAGAACCGGCTGGCGATCATGCCCAATTTCTGCCGCAATTCCGGGACGGCCAGCAGCGGCGGCGCTGCGTCGGCTGGCAAGCAGTGATCCCAGGGCGGTTCCCAGACCACCGCCGCCGCGCCGGCGGCTTTGACGGTTTCCAGAAATTCCAGCCCGTGGCGCTGCCCGCCGCACAGCGCGAAAAACAGATCGCCGGGTTGCACCTGGCGGCTGTCGGAGGCCAGACCGGTGATGGGCAACGTCGCCCATGGCGCGGGAACTTCAGCGAAACCCGCCAGTAATTCGCCGAGCCATCGCGGCGTTGCTGGATTCATGGTTTCTTCGCCTCCGCTGGCGCTTCTGTTCCGGCCAGTTTCATGCTCGGCATGTCGTCAGGCGTGATGTTCAAGGTGCGCAGCACGCCGCCCATGGTCGCGCCAAACACCGGAGCCGCCACCGCGCCGCCGTAGTACACGCCGCCCTTGGGTTCATCAATGATGATCACCATCACCAAGCGCGGATCGCTGACCGGCACGATGCCGGCGAACAGCGAAAGGTAACGGTTACTGGCGTAGCGACCGCCGATGGCTTTGTGCGAAGTGCCGGTTTTTCCGGCCACCCGATAACCGGGAACCGTCGCCTTGGTTCCGGTGCCCTGGCTGGAGGTGGCTTGTTCAAGCATCGTGCGCATTTGCCCGGCGGTCTTCGCCGACATCACCCGCACTTCCTGGGCCGGATCGAGCGGTTGTTCGCGCTTGAGCAGGGTCAGCGGTCGCCGAACTCCATCCGCCGCCAGCGTGACGTAGGCCTGGGCCAGTTGCATCATATTGACCGACAGCCCGTAGCCGAACGAATGGTTGGCGTGGCCGATTTCACCGCCCCACTTTTTGAAATGGCGCAGAACGCCGGGCTGTTCGCCCACTAGTCCTAGTCCGGTCAACGCGCCAAAGCCGAGGTCTTTGTAAAACTTCCACAACTGTTCCGCCGGCAGCGACAGGGCGATTTTGCTGGTGCCGATATTGCTGGATTTAATGATGACCCGGGTCACGTCAATCAGGCCGTAACTGTGTACGTCGCGCACCGCCTTGCGGCCAATGCGGAATGGCCCACGGGCATCGACCGGGGTGGTGGGCGTCCACTTGCCGCTTTCCAGCGCCATCGCCACCGAAAAGGGCTTCATGGTAGAGCCGGGTTCGTAGGCGTCGGTGACGGCGTGATTGCGCAGCAACGCGCCTTTCAGTTCTTCCCGATTATTCGGGTTGCCGGCGGGCTGATTGACCATGGCTAGAATTTCGCCGGTTTTCACATCGACGATCACCGCCGAACCGGCGCTGGCGTTGTTTTTGATAACCGCCGCTTTCAGGGCGCGATAGGCTTGAAATTGCAAGCGCCGGTCGATGCTCAGGATCAGCTTCTGGCCGGGTTGCGGCGGGCGCAGGCTTTCCACATCCTGGACGATTCGGCCCAGCCGATCCTTGATCACCCGTTTTTGACCGGGGACACCGCGCAACTGCTCATCAAAGACCTTTTCCAGGCCCTCTTGTCCGGCGTCGTCGATGTCGGTGAAGCCGAGCAGATGCGAGGTGACTTCAGCGTCCGGGTAGTAGCGGCGATATTCGCGTTGCGCGTATACCCCAGGAATCTCCAGTTGCAGGATGCGCTGCGCCTCATTCGGGGCCAGATGCCGACGCAGGTAGACAAACCGGCGGAGTTTTTTGTCGGTCTGTTGCCGTTCGATATCCGGGGCCAGTTTCTTTTCCAAATCCGCCGCGCTCATGCCCAGCACAGCGGCCAGTTGCGGCCAGCGGGCGCGTTGTTCCAGTAAATCTTTCGGCTCCGCCCAAATCGAATCGACCGGCGAGCTGACCGCCAGCGGTTCGCCGTTGCGGTCAACGATCATCCCCCGGTGCGCCGGTACTTCGATCACCCGCAGGAAGCGCTCATCGCCCTGGCCTTGCAGAAAATCCTTGTGGATCAATTGTAAATAAGCGGCGCGACCCACCATGCCGACCGCCGCCGCGCTGATTAGACCGAGCAACAGCCCAACCCGGGTCATTTTGCGGCTGGCCGTCCAAAGCCGCTGCGGCCAGCCGTCCGGTTGCGCGGGTTGCAGGCGACCCAGCGGGCGTTGCGCCGGTCGGTACGATTTATTCATGGGGCGTGATGTACAACACGTCGTTGGGATTGGGGATCAGCATGTTCAGCCGAGTGCGCGCCGTTTCCTCGACCGCCACTTCGGTCACCAGGGTGCTTTGCTCCAGTTGCAACAGCTCCCATTCGACTTCGAGATGATCGCGCTCGGTTTGCAGATTTTGCCATTGAACAAATAACTGGCGGTTGACGTGATGGGTATAGGCCAGACCGACGCCGGAACCGAGAGTGGCTAGGGTCAACACCAGAATTTGCCAGAAGACGCTGTTCATGGTTGTCGCTCGGCAATGCGCAAAATCGCGCTGCGCGCTCGCGGGTTAGTCGCCGTTTCGGCGGGGCCGGGCCGCACCGCCCGACCGATCAGGCGCAGGGTTACCCCCTCCGGCGCGCCGGTCACCGGTAAATCCAGCGGCAATTCCCGTCCACGGGCCTGCTCACGCATGAACTGCTTGACCACTCGATCCTCCAGGGAATGAAAACTGATCACCGCCAGCCGCCCGCCCGGCCCCAGCGCCGCGACGATTTGCGGCAAAACCGCTCGCAGTTCGCCCAGTTCGTCGTTGACGGCGATCCGGATCGCTTGAAAGGTGCGGGTAGCCGGATGCTGGCCGGGTTCGCGGGTGGGAACCGCCGCCGCGACGATCTGCGCCAAACGCCCGGTCGTGGCGATAGGCGCTTGCTCACGGGCGGCGATAATGGCGCGGGCCACCCGTCGGTGAAAGCGTTCTTCGCCGAAATCGCGCAGGGTCTGCGCCAGACCGGCTTCGCTGACCTGCGCCAGCCAGGCGGCGGCGCTCAGACCGGCGCTGGGGTCCATGCGCATGTCCAGCGGCCCATTGCGACTGAAACTGAAGCCGCGCTGCGCATCATCCAATTGCGGCGAAGACACGCCCAAATCGAGCAATACGCCATCCACCTGACCGATCCAGCCGCGCTCGGCCAGGGTTTCGGCCAAGCGACTAAATGGCCGCCGGATGAAGGTAAATCGGGGATCAGCGTCGAGAGCGCCGCTGGCCGCCGGGTCCCGGTCCAGGGCCAACAATCGACCTGCGGCGCCGAGTTGCCCAAGAATTGCCCGGGCGTGTCCGCCTCGGCCCAGCGTACCGTCAACGTAGCGGCCTTCCGGGCGGATGTTCAGCCCGGCCAATGCTTCGGCCAACAGCACCGGCTGATGCAGCCGTCCGGCAGGGTCGGCCATGCTCAAAACGACAACGAGTCCAAATCCGCCAGGGGTTCGCCCTGATCGTCTCCTGAGCTTGACAACAGCGCCTCGCGCCAGTCCCGCCAAGCCGATTCGTCCCAAATCTCAAATTTATTGCCTTGTCCCACCAACGCCACCCGCTTGTCTAAATGTGCAAATTCTCGCAGGGGCGCCGGCAGCAAAATCCGCCCGCTGGCATCCAGAACGCATTCCTCGGCGTGACCGAGCAACAGACGCTTCAGGGCGCGAGCGCGGGTGTTGACGCTGGATAACTGGATGAGTTGCCGCTCGACGACTTCCCATGCCGGCAGCGGATAGAGCAACAGGCAACGGTCGCGGTCGACCGTCAGGATCCATTGATCGTTGGCGGCGTCCAGCGCCTGCTGGCGGTAACGGGCCGGTATGGACAAGCGGCCTTTGGCGTCCAGCGACAGTAGACTGATGCCGCGGAACAATCGGTAATCCCCTCTCACTCCGGGTGTTAACCCTGTCCCACTTCCCCCCACTTTTCACCACTAACTATAGGTAGGCGCACCCGGCACTGTCAAGAAAATCAACCGGGCTGATTTTTCAAAAAGACTTTAAAATTAATTCGTTATATTTTTTAATCGGATCAGGGACACAAATTTTCTATCAGCGGAGCGGCGCTGCATCGGCTTGAAGCGGAGCGCCTGCCGACTAAGCGCCGGGTCAGCGCACGCCGAGTTGGCGGGCGGGCGGCGGTTGCGCCTGACGCCACCTTGTTAAAGTTGTGGCAAGCGGGTACTGTCAGCGCTTCCCTGATCGGTCAAAAACCCGCCATGTACGCCCTGTTCAATCTGTTTCTGGACATCTGTCTGTTTCGCAAAGGCCCGCAGGATGTGCCGGCCTCGGCGGCGTTGCTGAAAATCTGCTTGCTGGCTTATGGATTTTCCGGGCTGCTGGTGCTGATGCTCAGTACGCCAGCGCCGGTGGCGCTTTTGCAAATCCTGCTGGACTTGGTGTTGTTGAGCGGATTGCTCCATCTGGCGCTGATCGTCCGGCGGCATCCACGGCGTTTTGAGCAAACCCTGAGCGCCTTGACCGGCACCGGCGCGTTAATGGCCCTGCTGGCGCTGCCGCTGATGAGCTGGATTGTTCACCCGTCGTCCCAGGGCGCGGCTGAGTTGCCTTCGGCGCTGTTACTGGCGCTCATGGTGTGGAGCATTGCGATCATGGCGCACATCCTGCGCCAGACCTTTGCTACAGCGATCTGGGTCGGTGCGTTATGCGCGTTGGGTTATACCTTTTTATCCTGGACGCTGACCGGCTGGATTGGCGCGGACGGCGGTTAATCGCTCTCATTCGGTAACATTTTCCATGCATATTCATATTCTCGGCATTTGCGGCACGTTCATGGCCGGAGTCGCCCTGTTGGCCCGCGCCGCCGGACATACGGTTTCCGGCTGTGATGCGGGCGTGTATCCGCCGATGAGCACTCAATTGACCGAGGCGGGGATTGCCTTGCGTGAAGGCTACGATCCGGAACAACTGGCGGAGTTTCAGCCGGATGTGGTGGTGGTCGGCAATGTCATGAGCCGGGGCCGGCCGATTGTCGAGGAGCTGTTGAATCGGGATTGGCCCTATGCTTCCGGGCCAGCCTGGTTATCCGAACATGTGTTGCGCGGTCGGCAGGTTCTGGCGGTGGCCGGCACCCACGGCAAGACCACGACCAGCAGCGTGTTAGCCTGGATTCTGCAATACGCCGGACAGGAGCCGGGATTTCTGATTGGCGGGATTCCGGCCAACTTCGGCCAATCCGCGCAACTGGGCGGTGGCCGCTGCTTCGTGGTCGAGGCCGACGAATACGACACGGCGTTTTTCGACAAGCGCTCCAAGTTTGTCCATTACCGACCGCGCACGCTGATTCTGAACAATCTGGAATTCGATCACGCCGACATCTTTCCCGATCTGGCGGCGATTCAGCGCCAGTTTCATCACCTGCTGCGCACTGTGCCCGGTTCCGGCCTGATCGTCGCCAACGGGCGGGATGCGCATCTGGCCGAAGTGCTGGACATGGGTTGCTGGACGCCGGTGCAGCGATTTGGCGTTGGCGACTGGGAGGCGCGGGATATCGCCCCGGACGGCGGCGCTTTTGACGTTGATTTCCACGGTGAACGGCAGGGGCGGGTCGTTTGGACGCAATTAGGCTTGCACAATGTCCACAATGCGCTGGCCGCCATTGCCGCCGCCCATCATGCCGGGGTGCCGGTGGCGCTGGCGATTGAGGCGCTGCGGGGTTTTCAGGGCGTCAAACGCCGGCTGGAAGCGCGTGGCGCGGTCAACGGCGTAACGGTTTACGATGATTTCGCCCACCATCCGACGGCGATTGCGACCACCCTGGCCGGATTACGCGCTCGGGTCGGTGCACAGCCGATCATTGCGGTGCTGGAGCCGCGCTCTAACACCATGAAAATGGGCGTGTTCAAGGACAGCTTGGCCCCGGCGTTGCAGGGCGCAGATCAGGTGGTGCTGTATCAGGCTCCTGACTTGGGTTGGAGTCTCGATGCGGTGGTTGCGGCGCTCGGCGCACGCGGCCAGGTTTGTCACAGCCTCGACGAGACGCTCACCGCGATTCAGGCGCAGGCCAAGCCGGGAACCCAGGTGTTGATTATGAGCAATGGCGGTTTCGGCGGCATTCACGAGCGGCTGTTGCACGCGCTGCACACTGGCGGCGCGGCGGCATCGGCCTGAATCACCGGGTTGATCCGTCGCCAATGCCTCCCGCCCCGCTGCCGCGCCCGATCATCCTCGGCATGACCGGAGCCTCTGGCGCGGATTATGGTTTGCGCCTGTTGCATTGCCTGCTGAAAGCAGACCTGCCGGTGCAACTGCTCTTGTCGAAAGCCGCGCAGATTGTCATTGCCATGGAGACTGATTTGCGCCTGCCGGGTCGGCCCCGCGACATTCAGCAGGTTTTGACCGAACACTACGGTTGCGCGTCGGGCCAGTTGCGCGTCTACGGGCAGGATGAATGGACCGCACCACCGGCCAGCGGCTCGGCGCTGGCGCAGGCCATGGTGATTTGTCCTTGCACGACCGGGGCGCTGGCCGCTATCGCCAACGGCAACAGCGACAACCTGCTGGAACGCGCCGCCGATGTCACGCTTAAAGAAGGGCGCAAGCTGATTCTGGCGGTGCGGGAAACCCCGCTGTCGGTGATTCATCTGGAAAACATGTTGCGGCTGGCCCGCGCCGGCGCGACTATTCTTCCCACAAATCCCGGTTTTTATTACCGGCCCACTGCGGTTGCGGAATTGGTTGATTTTATCGTAGCCAGAATTCTCGATCAGCTTGGCATTCCGCACGCCTTGTTGCCGCGCTGGGGCGAGCAGCCGGACGCCGAGGAGCTTGGGGGATGACCGCTATCCAGGAATTGCCGCTGTTTCCGCTCAATACCGTCCTGTTTCCCGGCGGGGTCATGCCGTTGCGGATTTTTGAAACCCGCTATCTGGATATGGTCAGCGCCTGCCTGCGCACTGACGCCGGGTTTGGCGTGGTGTCGATTCACCAGGGCAGCGAAACCGGCCATCAGCCGGTCAGCATCCACCCGGTCGGCACCTTGGCGCGCATCGTCGATTTCGACGCCATGGAGGATGGATTGCTCGGCATTACCTGTCTGGGCGTGCAACGCCTGCGGGTGGTCGGTCATCGCGTTCAGCCGGATCAACTGCTGCTCGGTCAGGTGCAATGGCTGGCCGATGATCCGCTCCAAACGCCTGCGTCAAATCATCAGCCGCTGGTTCGCGCCCTGCGCGATCTGCTGGAGAGCGCCGAATGGGCCGCCCAGAGCCGATTCCTGGTCCCGGATTGGGAAGACGCGGCCTGGATCGGCAACCGACTGGCCGAGTTATTACCGCTGCCCTTGTCGGTTCGCCAGGCGCTATTAGAAATGACCGAACCCCGGCAACGCCTGGACCTCCTGCTCGGTATGTTTCAAGGACAAGCGTAATTGACCGCTCATATTCGCCGCCAACGGTTTGACCTTTACGCCGCTGGCCGCCGTCTCCACGCGGAACGCCTGACTCCGCCGCAGGCGTCCGGCCCTACCCTGGTTTTCTTGCATGAAGGGCTGGGCAGCATCGGCCAATGGGGCGCGTTTCCGGCGCAGTTGTGTGCGCAAACCCACCTGCCGGGACTGGTCTACGAGCGCTGGGGTTATGGCCGCTCCGAAGCCTTGGCCGGCCCCCGATCCAGCGACTATTTGCATCGGGAAGCGGAGGACAGCCTGCCGGAAGTATTGGCGGCTTGCGGCGTTGTTGGCCCGCCGATTCTGTTTGGGCACAGCGACGGCGGCTCCATCGCCCTGCTGTTCGCTGCGGCCTATCCCGAACAAGTCGGCGCAGTCATCAGCGAAGCCGCGCATGTGTTGGTCGAGGAGATTTGCCTGGCCGGGATTCGCCGCGCCGGCGAAGCCTACGAACAGGGAGAATTACGCGCCGGGTTGCAGCGCCACCACCGCGATAATGTGGACCCCATGTTCCGGGGTTGGCATGAGGTCTGGCTGCGTCCCAGTCGCCGCTCCTGGAATATCGAGGCGGAACTGCGCCGCATCCGTTGCCCGACGCTGATCATTCAGGGCCAGGACGATGAATACGGCACTCGCGCCCAGGTGGACGCGATTGCTGCTGGCGTCAGCGGCCCAGTGGAGATTCAATGGCTGCCCGGCTGCGGCCATACCCCGCACCATCAGTTGCGGGAAACCGTGCTGGGCGCCGCCGCATCTTTCCTTGACCGAGTTTGCGCTACCATTGATTGAACGTTGATGTTGCGCCGCTATCGAACCCAGGTCGAAAAAAAATCAGGAACCTATCATGTCCGAATCTTCCGAACTGACGCCGGTACCGCCGGCTTCTCCTTCAGCAAGCCTGTTGCGGCGGCTGTTCAGCCTGCACAGCATTGGCTTTTATCTGATGATCGTGCTGGCGTTGATTGGCGCAGCCTATACATTCTCTGACGCCGATGGCAGTCGCTGGTATTGGCAGCGCCTGATTCCGCCGGTTTTCGGCCTGATTTGCATTATTATTCAATGGCCTGATGTGGAGCCGACCCTGAAAGCCAGGGCATTGCTGGTCGGGCGGCAGGTCTTGCACTGGAGCGGGGTGTTGTTGACCATGCATCTGGCGTTCATGGCGTCCGGCTCCAGTCTCACCGACGCCCTGGACGACCGGCAGGTCAGTTTTCTGCTGATGCAGACCACCACGCTGGGCACCTTTCTCGCCGGGGTTTATCTGGACTGGCGACTGTGCCTGGTAGCGGTAGTACTG
>JBDHRB010000029.1:0-11699 GCA_039807355.1 Candidatus Competibacteraceae bacterium | reverse complement strand
ATTTACTGCCTGTTGGATGTGCGGCGGCTTGGCCTGAGCGTGCGCGGCCTGGTCACGGCGCTGGAGCAGGCGGTGATCGAACTGCTCGCCGGGTACGGCATTACCGCGCAAGCGCGGCCCGATGCGCCGGGGGTGTATGTGGATGGGGCGAAAATCGCCTCGCTGGGGCTGCGCATTCGCCAGGGCCGCTCTTATCACGGCCTCAGCCTGAACGTCGATATGGACCTGGAGCCGTTTACGCGGATCAATCCCTGCGGTTATCCCGGTCTGCGCGTTACCCAGTTGCGCGAGCTGGGTGCGCCACTGACCCCGGCGGCGGCAGCAGACCAACTGTTGCTGACCCTCGGTCGCCAGTTGGGTTATCTGACCTTCAGCACTGTCGAAGGTCTACCTTGATATGCAGCAATATGCAGCAGCAGACCTCCCTTGATCCGACCCAGGAATTGCCCATGTCCGAATCCTCCGCTCCCCGTGATCCTGCGCCCTCGCGCACCGTCGGCGAGAAACTGCGCGGCGCTGACAAAGTGGCGCGCATTCCGATCAAAATCGCCCCGACCGATCCCCAGCAACGCCTGCGCAAGCCGGCCTGGATTCGCGCCCCGTTTCCCGGCACGCCAGAGGTGCAGCGGCTCAAGCAAATCCTGCGGGATAACCGGCTGCACACGGTGTGCGAAGAAGCCAGTTGCCCCAATCTTGGCGAGTGCTTCGGCCACGGCACGGCGACGTTCATGATCATGGGCGCGATTTGCACCCGGCGTTGCCCGTTCTGCGACGTCGGCCACGGTCGGCCCAATCCGCTCGATGCCGAGGAGCCGGAGAATCTGGGGCGCACCGTGGCGGCGATGGGCTTGAAGTATGTGGTAATCACCTCAGTGGATCGGGATGATCTGCGCGATGGCGGCGCGGCGCATTTCGCCGAATGCATCCGGGCGGTCCGCGCCGCCCGGCCCGGCATCGTCATTGAAATTCTCACCCCGGACTTTCGCCGGCGGATCGACGCCGCGCTGGACATTTTGGCGCAGGAGCCGCCGGACGTGTTCAACCATAATCTGGAAACCGTGCCGCGCCTGTACCGGCAGGCCCGGCCCGGCGCCGACTATCAGGGTTCGCTAGAGCTGCTTCAGCGGTTTAAGGCGCGTCAGCCGCAGATTCCCACCAAATCCGGGTTAATGCTCGGATTGGGCGAGACCCTGGAGGAGATTCGCCAGGTCATGCGCGATCTGCGCGCTCACGACGTGGAGATGCTGACGCTGGGCCAATATCTGCAACCGAGCGTTCATCATCTGCCGGTGACGCGCTATGCGCCGCCGGAGGAATTTGAACAGTTGCGCGTGGACGGCGAGGCGATGGGCTTTAGCCATGTGGCTTCAGCGCCGTTGGTGCGCTCTTCCTATCACGCCGATGCGCAGGCCCAGGGCGCTGGCGTGGCCTAGCGACAAGCCGCCGCATTGCCAACCCGGTTTAATCAACCCGGTCCATCAGCCATTCCTGCAAGGTGTCGATGGCCGGGTGGCGGGTGAGATCGACGTGCAAGGGCGTAATCGAGACATAACCGGCGCGTACTGCATGAAAATCCGTGCCCGGACCGGCTTCTTGTTCCGGGCCGGCGGGGCCGATCCAGTAAATGGTTCGGCCACGCGGATCGAGGCTTTTCACCACCGGTTCGGCCTTGTGCCGATGGCCGAGCCGGGTGGCCTGGAGGCCAGCTAAAGCTTCCCAGGGGCGGTCGGGGACATTGACGTTGAGGATGATGTCGGAGGGCAGGGGCTGTTTTTGCAGGCGGCGCACCAGCCAGACCGCGATGCGGGCGGCAGTGGCGAAATGTTGGGGCTGGAATGAGGCTTGCGAGAGCGCCAGCGCCGGCAGGCCGAGAAACCGCCCTTCCATCGCCGCCGCCACCGTGCCGGAATAGATCACATCATCGCCCAGATTCGGGCCGGCGTTGATCCCGGAGACCACCATATCCGGCTCTTGCGCCAGCAGGCCGGTAATGGCGACATGCACGCAGTCGGTGGGCGTGCCCTCGACGCTGTAGAAGTCCGGCGCCTGTTCGGTGACGTAGAGTGGGTTTTTCAGGCTCAGTGAGTTGCTGGCGCCGCTGCGGTCGCGGTCCGGTGCGACCACCACCACTTCAGCCAACTCGCGCAGGGCGGCGGCCAGGCAGTGCAATCCGGGAGCCTGATAGCCATCGTCATTGCTAATCAAGATACGCATCGGTTGATATCCTCTGACAGCGCCGATTTTGCGGATTCCAGTGAGGCGCTTATGCAGCCGTTATTCACCCTTGATGCTCAGGATCGGGAACTGTTCCGGCAGACCGTTGGGGCGGTCAAGCCGTTGCGCTGCGACCGGGTTGATCCGACCCCGGCGCATCCCGCGCCGATTCCGCGCTTTACCCTGGCCGATGAACGCCAAGCCTTGACCGATATGATCTCGGACTATTTTGAACCGGCGGATCTGGATACCGGCGATGAATTGTACTACCGCCGCGACGGGGTACAGCAGACCGTTTTGCGCAAATTGCGCCGTGGCGGCTTTCAGGTCGGCGCCGTGCTGGATCTGCACGGTATGAGCGTTGCGGTAGCCAAGGAAGCGTTCACCGCATTTTTGCACCGGGCGCGCCGCGATGATCGGCATTGCGTGCGGATTATTCACGGCAAGGGCAAAGGTTCGCGGCATCGCGGGCCGATTCTCAAGCAAAAGGTTAATGTCTGGCTGCGCCAGCGCGATGAGGTGCTGGCGTTTTGTTCGGCGCGGGCCATGGATGGAGGAACCGGCGCCGTGTATGTGTTGCTGCGGGGCCTGTAGGGCTTGGCGCGGGGCGTTCCGCGTCCGGCGGATTGATCGGAGCGCACTTCCCGCTGCCGGCGTGGTCTTGTTGAAAAGCCCTGTCCATTGCCTCGGAACTCTCCATGCTGCGTATCCCCGTCATTCTTTGCGGAATCCTGCTCGGCCTGCTGACGGCGACCCTGTTGATCGCCAGCCATCACAGTCCATTCCTGGCTGGCCTGCGCCACCTCATCGCCAATCCCTGGGGCGTCGTAGCCCTGATTGATTTAGGGATCGGCCTGCTGTTTATCGCTATCTGGTTGTGGCTGGTGGAACCGGTGCGCTGGCGGGCGGTGGCCTGGATTATTGCTTTGTTTCTGCTGGGGAATGTCGTGACCCTGACCTATCTGCTCTGTCGCACCTGTCAGGTGCGGCACTGGTCGGAACTGTTTCTGCCGGCCCGCCTCGGCGACCGGCGCTAGACCGATCTATTCATCGTTACGCAGACAATGGATCAGCCCCAGCGCGTTTTGCAGGTGGGCGGAGGCGCTTTGCAAACGCTCTTCGGGCTGGGCGGCCAAGGCGGAGGCGGCCAGCAGCGCCGCGACGTTGAGCAGAAACGACAGCCGATCCTGCCCGGCCTGGTCAGCGTAGTGGAGAATCTGCGCACTGACTTGCTTGGCGCAGGCGGCGGCCAGTGCGCTGGTCTGGGCTTCTTCCTCGGTCATGGCGAATCGCCTCGCAACAAAAGTGGGGTTGAGCGCAGCGCATCGTCCCGGAATTCGCGCCGTTTGGAAAAATTTCGGCAAGAAAAAAGGCCCGAAGCGCATTCGGACCTTGGGGATTGGTGGAGCGGAAGGGGATCGAACCCTCGACCTTCGCATTGCGAACGCGACGCTCTCCCAGCTGAGCTACCGCCCCATGACAATATGAGGGGAAAGATCATACAATCTCCCGCCGCCGCTGGCTAGTCCCTTGTCCAGAAAAATGACCGGCGGTTTTTCACGATTCCCTTCAGGAGAGACCCTCATGGCTGGCGTTCCTCTGCTTGCGTTCATTGTCGCTGCTTATACCGCCCTGGCGTGGGTCGCGCCGGGTTGGCTAGAGGCGACGCAGTTCAGCTTGCCGCTGTTATCGGGGAATGCGTTGCCGTTCCTGGGCGGCGATGTGCTGCTGGTCATCGGTCTGGCCTTGTTGTGCGTGGAAATTTACCGCGCTACCAACAGTTCCAGCGCCGCGATCATCAACCATGTTTTGTCGCTGGTGGTGTTCATCATCGCCTTGATCGAGCTGATCGTGATGCCGCGCATGGCCAACATGACCTTCTTCCTGATTGTGTTGATGACCCTGAGCGATGTGATCGCCGGCTTTACCGTAACTATTTCCACCGCCCGGCGCGATTTCCAGCGCAGTTCCTGAAGACATTTTTTCCGCCGGACGGCGTTGACCCGCCGCTATCTGTGCGCCACTGGACGCCATTTTGCTGATGCCGATTTCAGAATTCACTCTGATAGACCGCTATTTTTCCGCTCCGCGCCGTTGCCGTGCCGATGTGGCGCTGGGCGTGGGCGATGATTGCGCCCTGTTGATTCCGCCTGCCGGTCAGCATTTGGCGGTGACCACCGATACCTTGGTGGCGGGCGTGCATTTCTTCGCTGATGCGGACCCGGCGGGTCTCGGTCACAAGGCGCTGGCGGTCAGTCTCAGCGATTTGGCGGCGATGGGCGCTACCCCCGCCTGGGCGCTGCTGGCCTTGACCTTGCCCGGCGTTGATGAAGCGTGGCTGGAGCGGTTTTGCCAGGGATTGTTTGCCTTGGCGGATCGCTACGCCGTGCAACTGGTCGGCGGCGACACCACCTGCGGCCCGGCGATTTTGCTGACCTTGCAAGCGCAAGGTTTTACCCCACCCGGTTTGGCGCTGCGCCGCGCTGGTGCGCAGCCTGGGGATGCGGTTTACGTCACGGGCGCGTTGGGCGACGCCGGGCTGGCGCTGGCGGCGGCGCTGGGCAGAGTCCAAGTCGCGGCGGAATATCAAGCGGATATTCGCCAGCGCCTGGAGCGTCCGGAGCCGCGCATTGCCCAGGGTTTGGCGCTGCGCGGCGTGGCCAGCGCCGCTATCGACGTTTCTGATGGGCTGGCCCAGGATCTCGGCCACATTCTCCAGCGCAGCCGGGTCGGGGCGCGGCTCGATGTCGATTGCTTGCCGTTGTCCGGTGCGCTGACCGCCAGTCTGGATCGGCCAGCGGCGTTGCGCGCTGCGCTGACCGGCGGCGATGATTACGAGCTGTGCTTTACCGCACCGCCAGCGCGAGCGGCGCAACTGGCGGCTTTGGCCGCGCACTGGGATTGCGCTTGCACGCAGATTGGCGTCATCACCGCCGAGTCCGGGTTGCGCTTGCATCGGGCGGATGGTTCGGTTTTTCCCCTGGAACAGGCTGGCTACAATCATTTCGCCTGAGCCGATCCGATGGGATTCAAGCGCCGGGCGGGGTGGGGGTGGGATGGGAATAAACGAAACCCGCCAGATAATGCTCCAGCAGCGATTCGGCAACTTCCTGCACCGGGGGACCGCCGACCACTTCCAGTTTGTGATCGAAACCGAGAATGCAGACGCCGTGAATGCTGCTCCATAACGCCCGCGCCGCCAGGGCGATGTCCGCCGGGGAGCGTCGCGGGGTGAGCCGGGCCAGTTGTTGCTGCACCAGTTCAAACATCTGCGCCACCTTTTCAGTGAACGAATCGGGCGGTGATTCACCCTCCGGCAAACGGTGCTGGTAGATGGCCAGCCAGCGCCGAGTATCGGTCAGCGCAAAGCGGATATAAGCCTCGGCCAGCGCCCGGATCGCCACAGTCGGCGGCGGCTGGTGGGCAATGGCGGCAACCAGTTGGGTCTGCAAAGCCTCCAGGGTCCGTTCGTTCATTTGGACGATCAGATCATCGAGGTTGCGAAACGCCATGTACAGGCTGCCGACCGTGTAGCCGATGCGGCCGACCACCTTGCGGGTGCTCAGGCCGGCCAGCCCCTGTTCGATGACCAGCGCTTCGGCGGCTTGCAGGGCGATTTCCCGCAATTCTTCGCGGGTGTGTTCATTGCGTCTACCCATGGCGGAATCAGGACTCTGGAGTGGGTCGCGCTACACCCGGCGGCGCAGCCAGAAGCGAGCGAGAGGGGGATAGAAAACCCGCAGATCGGCTTGGGCCTGCGCTTCCTGCACCGCCTGACGGATCAGGGCGATATTGAGTTGGGCGCGCTGTTTGAGAATTTCGACTCTGATTTTAGCCAGTTCATCCGGCCCTGCCAGCAGTTCCCGTTCAATCGCCAAACGCTGTTGGGCATGTTGCTGGCGGAGCTGGGCGAGGGCAGCGGGATTAACGCCTTGCCGGGGGTCATAGCGGAACTGTTGTTCCAGCGCTTGCCGCCAGCCTAGCAACGCGGCGGTGCGTTGCCGACCGAGGCGCTGACCGAAACCGGGTACGCCCTGCAACGCTTCCGGGGTAACGTGGGCGGCGGTTTCAATGCCATAGGATTCCAGCTTCATCTGGTCAGTCAGGCCAATGCCGGGAATCTGCGCGGCGTCGATGAAGTGACTTTCCAAAAAAGTCTGCAACTGGGTCTGGCGCTGATCGGCGTCGAGTTTTTGCAAATCCCGTTGCAGTTCCTCCGGCAGGCGGCGGTAGCGCTCACGCAGGGTTTCCAGAGCGTGCAAGGCGTTCAGGAACGGCTGCTCGCTGGCCTGTTGTTGCCAGGCGGCGCGCAATCGGACCCGTTCCCGGCGGGCGGCGAACAGAGCCAAGCGGCGGCGTTGATATTCGCGGCGCACTGCGCTGTCTTGCAGCAGCGACCAGCCAGCCGCCGCCAGTGGCAGCCAGAGCCAAACCAGTCCCGGCTGAAATACGGTCGCGGTCAACGCCAAACCAGCGCTGGCCCCAGCCTTGAGCAGATTGCCGCGCCAAGCGCGTTGCAACGGCTCCAGCAACGGCGTCGGCGTCATCGGCGCGGGCGATTCCGGATGCGGCATGGCGTCGCCGCCCGGCGGCGCGACCGCCAAAATCCGTTTCCAGGCCGATTCCAGATCGAACGGCGGATGATGGGCGGCGGGACTGGGCGGATGCGCCGGACTGGGGGCGATGAAGAACGCCGCGCCGCTGGTTTGCTCCAACGCGCACCACGGACAATCGGGCAGCAGGCGCGGATATTTGTGCAGCGCATTCCGCCCGCAGGGGCGCAATTCCCGATTCAGCCGCTCCAGCGCCGTCACCCACTCGCGGGCAGTCGGGCGGCGCTGACCCGCCGCCAGCGGCACGAAGGCTTGCTCGAACAGGTTAGCCACCGGGCGCGGCAGGGCGGCGAAGGGCAGGGTATGCGGCGGCGGTTCCATCTGCCAGGCGGCGGCGTGCGGCCCAAAGGCGAAGCGATGCTCCTTGATGGCCCGCTCGATGGGCATGTCGCCGCGACCCCGGTAGCGGCCAGCGAACGGATGCCGTCCCATGAACAGCAGGTGGAAACAGAGCAGGGCCAGGCTGAAGGCGTCGTGATCCGGGGTGCGGCGCAGACCGTGAAACGAGCAGCCTTGCAATTCCGGAGCGGTGAATTGCGGAACGCCGACATCGCAGGGAAACAGCCGCTCGCCGGCGCTGATCTGAAAGGAGTCGCAGTCGATCAGCTTGACCAGCGCCTGACTGGAGACCACGACGTTGCCGGGATTGACATCGCCGATGACATGCTCGCGGGCGTGAATGGCCTCGAAGGCGCTGGCCAGGTTGCGGGCGGCGTGGATCAGGAACGACCAGTCGGCATGGGGAAAGGTGCGCTTGCGGTGCGAGGGGCCGTACAGGCTGTGAATTTCCTGATAGCCGGCGACACGCGGCATGATGAAACCCTGCACCGAACCCTCCGCGCTGACGCGCAGCACGTCCACCGGCCAGGCGGCGATGTCCAGCAGCGCCGGATGGGCCTGCCGGGCCATGTTTTCCAGCTTCAGCGCCTTGTCGGGATGAACCGGCTGGTGATAAACCTTGGCGACGAAGCTGGGCCGACCGGGAATTTCATGAACCACGCCTTCGCCGCCGCGCCCAATCAACGCGCCGAGATCAACCGGCTGACCGGCGTTGTTATACAGCTTCATCGCCGGAATCGTCGGCTGGCGTCGCGGCGTCGCCGGCTGCCGCGTCCTCCTCCGGGCAGGGCGCGGCGTCGCCAGCCTCTCGGCAGGCCAGAATCAGGGTTTTGTCGTCATGCGTGCGCTGATTGATCGCCGGGCTGTCGAGAAACTGCGCCAGTGCGGTTGCCAGTTCTTTCAGATTGCCGCTGTCCGGGTAATCGCGCAGGCATTGAAACAGCGGTCGGAAGAACGGTTCGTGCGCCTGCCGGGTTTGATAATGCAGCGCCAGCGGTTGCAAACCGTCGGTCAGCAGGGCGATTTCGCGGATCGGTTCCGCCAGCGCCGCGCATTCCAGCCGCTCGGCGGCGCTGGCGTCAGTGACGAAGAAGGTTTCATTGGGATATTCGCCGCCCTGCGGCCAGAACACCGGGCGGTAGCAATCGCCGCTATGGATGACGATAGCGCCGTCGCCGATTTGCAGGAACAGCGCCCGGTTCGCGGCGATCACCGCACCGAGCAGGGTGCAGGCAAATTCCCGAATCGGCAGGCCAGCATCATCCGCCTGTTGTTGCAAGGCCGCTTGGACCCGCTGCACCCAAAATTCCGCCGCTGTGGGCGTCCAGTCCGCCGCTTCGGCGTGCGCCAGCCAGACGGCGCATTCGGCCAACAAGGTTTGACAGGCCTGTTCTGCGCCTTCCCGCGACCGGGCGGCGCTGCCTGCGCCATCCGCCGCCGCCAGCGCCAACACCGGTTCGCCGTCAGCCAAACTCAGGCATTGCACGGCGCAGGCGTCCTGGCATTCGCTGCCGCTGGCCCGATGGGCGACGCCGGGAACAGTGGCCTGCACCCAGCGCCAGCCGCCCGCATCCTTCATATCGACGCCCAGCCGTTGGGCGCTGCCGGATTGCTCAACGGCACCTCCGCGCCCGGCACCGAGCGCGACACCGAGCGCATCGAATTGGACAGCCACTGGAACAGTTCGCGGAAGCGCAGACCTTTCAGGCGCAGCGGCTGGCGCACCGCAAGCTGTTGCAGAATCTCCAGATTAGCGCCCTCGACGCCGACTGCGAAAAAGGCGAAGGCGCGGCTTTCTTCGCCGGTACGCACTTCAGCGGCGGCGGCTTTCCACTCGTCAGTCGGGCTACCGTCAGTAATCAGAAACACCCAGGGGCGGAAAAAGGGAATGCCGTTTTCCCGATACAGGCGCTTGCGCTGATTGAGCAATTCCAGACCGCGCAGAATGGCCAAACCCATTGGCGTGTCCTTTTGCGCAGTCAGTTGCGGCGGAGTGAATTGCTCGACGCTCTGAAATTCGTTGACCACTTCGACCGGGCCGAAACGGACAATGGCGATTTCGACGCGCTTGGCGGCCAGACTGTCGGCCAGCAACTCCTCCTTGAACAGGGCCAGACCCTGATTGAGTTCGGCGATGGGCGGGCCGTTCATCGACCAGGAATTGTCCAGCAGCAGCACGCACGGACAACGCGGCTCCGGGTTATCGGCGAATTCGGCGGCGCTGAAGTCAGCGTTAAACGGGGTTTGTTGGGAAAGATTGAGTTCGTTCATCCAGTAAGGTCCTCTGGGGAGGCGCAGGCGCACATGCGCTGAGAATATACCTGAATCGGTGAAACCCCGCCGATACTGTAGCCCGGTGCCGCTATAATGCCCGGCGATTCGCCGCTTGAAGGCGGGTGACGTTAGGGGCCATCGGGAGAGCCTATGAGATTGAGCAGAGCGGCGGGGGTAGTGACGTTGACCATGGCGCTGACGCCGGGTTGCGCGTGGTATCAATCGTTCATGGCCAAATTCAATCCGCCCGCGCCATCGCCGCAAACGCCGCAAACCGTTTCGGCGCAACCGTCCGCGCTGGAACCGAAGCTGGACGCCATGGACAGCCGGCTGGCGCGGATCGAACAACTGTTGACCGAGGTGCGCAATCAGGGCCAGCAGCGCCAGCGCCAGGCAGAACGGTCGCAACAATCGTTGGCCGGCTTGCGTCAGGAGACGCGCCAGACCCAGACCGCGCTGGAGCGGTTGCAAAAGCAACTGGCCACGCAACATGCGGCGGTCGTGGCCCGGTTGAAGGAAACCCCGGCCCAACAGGTCGATTTCTGGGCGGTGGATGTCCCGCTGGGATTGTTGCCGAACGGCGGCCAAGGGCACGAAGCGCGACGGATTCCCGCACAGATACCGGATAAGGCGCGGGAAATTTTGGTGTATGCCCAGGTAGCGACCGGTTATGTCAAGGCCGGCCCGCATCGCTTTCGGATTGCAGTGCGGGTTGAAGGAGCCAGGGAGGCGGGGTTTTATCTGTACGCGGTCGGTCAGCCGCAGCCAAGCTGGGCCTACAATTCCGATAACGTCTGGCTGCCGATGCCCCGGGATCGCCAGTTGATCCTCCGCGCTGAGGGTGAGCCGTTTTTTGGCGACTGGAGCAGCGAAGTGCGGATTATCGCCTGGCGGTGAAAACGTCCCTCTCCCGACGAGAGAGGAACGCTTTGGTTAGGCCAGCTTGCGGTACTTGATCCGGTGCGGCTGATCGGCCTCGACGCCCAGCCGGCGTTTGCGGTCCGCTTCGTAATCGGCGTAATTGCCCTCGAACCAGATGACTTGTGAATCGCCCTCGAAGGCCAGAATGTGCGTGGCGATGCGATCCAGGAACCAGCGGTCGTGGGAGATAATCACCGCGCAACCGGCGAAGGCCAGCAAGGCTTCTTCCAGCGCCCGCAACGTTTCCACGTCGAGATCATTGGTCGGCTCGTCCAACAGCAACACATTGCCGCCGCTTTTCAACAGCTTGGCCAGATGCACCCGGTTGCGCTCGCCGCCGGACAAGTCCTTGATGAACTTTTGCTGATCCGGCCCCTTGAAGTTGAAACGCCCGACATAGGCCCGCGAGTTGATCTGATAGCTGCCAATCGCTACCAGGTCCAGCCCGTCGGAAATTTCCTGCCAGACGGTTTTATTTCCATCCAGGCTGTCGCGGGATTGATCGACATAGGCCAGTTTCACCGTGTCGCCGACCCGCAACGTTCCGCCGTCCGGCTGTTCCTGACCGACCAACATGCGGAACAGGGTGGTTTTGCCCGCGCCGTTCGGGCCGATCACGCCGACGATGCCGCCTTTGGGCAGCTTGAAATCGAGACCGTCGATCAGCAGGCGGTCGCCGAAGCCTTTGCGCAGTTGCGTCGCCTCCACGACCAGCTCGCCGAGCCGGGGGCCGGGTGGAATGTAGAGTTCCTGGGTTTCATTGCGCTTCTGGAATTCCTGCGATTCCAGTTCTTCAAAGCGGGCCAGACGGGCTTTGCTCTTGGCGTGGCGGCCCTTGGGATTGGCGCGCACCCATTCCAATTCCGCTTTCATCGCTTTGATATGTGCGGTTTCCTGCTTCTCCTCGATCTCCAGGCGCTTTTCCTTCTGTTCCAGCCAGGAGGAATAATTGCCTTCCCAGGGGATGCCCTGACCGCGATCCAGTTCGAGAATCCAGCCGGCCACGTTGTCGAGGAAGTAGCGGTCATGGGTGACGGCAATCACCGTACCGGGATAGTCCTGAAGGAAACGCTCCAGCCAGGCCACGGATTCGGCGTCGAGATGATTGGTCGGTTCGTCGAGCAGCAGCATGTCGGGCTTGGAGAGCAGCAGGCGGCACAGGGCGACCCGCCGGCGTTCACCGCCGGACAGTTGGGCGACATCCGCCTCCCAGGGCGGCAGGCGCAAGGCGTCGGCGGCAACATCCAGAGTGCGGTCGAGATTATGGCCGTCCGCCGCTTGCAGGTAGGCCTCCAAGTCGGCTTGTTCAGCGGCCAGTTTCTCGAAATCGGCGTCAGG
>JBDHRB010000028.1:0-11741 GCA_039807355.1 Candidatus Competibacteraceae bacterium | reverse complement strand
CGCATGTCGTCGCTGATGAACCTGCGCTGCATCTTCGTCCTGACCCACGATTCCATCGGCGTCGGCGGGGACGGTCCGACCCACCAGCCGATTGAGCATGTTTCCGGTTTGCGCATCATCCCCGGCTTGTCGCTGTGGCGAACCTGTGACACCACGGAAACCGCCGTCGCCTGGAAAGCCGCTCTGGATCGGGTGAATGGCCCGACGGCGCTGATTTTTACCCGTCAGCCATTGCCGCATCAGCAGCGCACCCCGGAGCAAGTGCAAGCGATTGCCCGGGGCGGTTATGTACTGCTGGATTGCGGGGATGATCCCGACGCCATCATCATCGCCACCGGCTCCGAGGTGCAATTGGCGGTGGCGGCGGCCAGGACCTTGAACGGGCAAGGCCGGCGGATTCGGGTGGTTTCCATGCCTTCGGTGGATGTGTTCGATGCGCAGGATGCCGACTGGCGCGAGTCAGTGTTGCCGGCCAAAGTCACCCGGCGGGTCGTGGTCGAAGCCGGGGTGACTGCGCCTTGGTATAAATACGCCGGTTCGCAGGGCCTGGTGATCGGTATCGACTGTTTCGGCGAGTCCGGTTCCCCTGAGGTCATTTTCCAGCGCTTCGGCTTTACCGCCGAGCGGGTGGCGGCTGCGGTTGAAGCATTGTTCTAAAACCTGCGGCTTTTTGGGGAATAAGGGCTACAATTATCATGTTGGGCCAGCGATAACGCCGGCCCGTCTTTCGATGAAAAATCACTCTGAACGGAGGAACGCATGGCTATCAAGGTTGGCATCAACGGTTTTGGCCGGATTGGCCGGATGGTGTTTCGCGCTGCCGTCAAGAATTTCCCCGATATCGAAATCGTCGGCATCAACGACCTGCTGGAGCCGGATTATCTGGCGTACATGCTCAAATATGATTCCGTGCATGGCCGCTTCCAGGGCGACATCGCGGTAGACGGCAACACCCTGATCGTCAATGGCAAAAAGATTCGCCTGACCGCGGTCAAGGACCCGGCTGAACTGAAGTGGAACGAAGTCGGCGCCGACATCGTTGTCGAGTCCACCGGCCTGTTCCTGACCAAGGAAACCTGCCAGAAGCACATCAACGCCGGCGCGAAGAAAGTCATCCAGAGTGCGCCCAGCAAGGATGACACCCCGATGTTTGTTTACGGCGTCAACGACAAGACTTACGCCGGCCAGACCATCATCTCTAACGCCTCATGCACCACCAACTGCCTGGCCCCGGTCGCCAAGGTGTTGAATGACACCTTCGGCATCAAGCGCGGCCTGATGACCACCGTACACGCGGCTACTGCGACGCAGAAGACCGTGGACGGCCCGTCCAACAAGGATTGGCGCGGCGGTCGCGGCATTCTGGAAAACATCATCCCGTCCAGCACCGGCGCGGCTAAAGCGGTCGGCGTGGTCATTCCTGAGCTGAACAAGAAGCTCACCGGCATGGCCTTCCGCGTGCCCACTTCTGACGTGTCGGTGGTTGACCTGACCGTTGAGCTGAACCAGGAAGCCTCCTACGACGCGATTTGCGCGGCGATGAAGGCCGCCTCGGAAGGGGCGATGAAGGGCGTGCTCGGCTACACCAATGAAAAGGTGGTGGCCACCGATTTCCGTGGCGAGAGCTGCACCTCGGTGTTCGACGCTGAAGCCGGCATCGCCCTGGACAAGACCTTTGTCAAGGTGGTGGCCTGGTATGACAACGAGTGGGGCTATTCCAACAAGGTTCTGGAGATGGTCCGCGTTATCGCCAAGTAAGCGCACGCCACGCCGTGGCGGTCCCGTGTTGAACTGAAGTCCGATGCCCCCGCTGCCTTTTACCGGTAGGCGGGGGTTTCGTTTGAGAGAGGATAAAGATCATGAATTTCAAGCGCATGACCGATCTGGACCTGGCTGGCAAGCGGGTGTTCATCCGCGCCGACCTGAATGTTCCGGTCAAGAACGGCAAAGTCACCTCCGACGCTCGCATCACCGCGTCGATGCCGACCATCGAATTCGCCCGCAAGGCTGGGGCTAAGGTGATGGTTACTTCCCACCTGGGCCGTCCCACCGAAGGCGAATTTTCTGAAGAAAACTCGCTGCAACCGGTGGCCGATGTCATGTCCGCCAAGCTCGGTCAGCCGGTGCGGGTGATCCGCGACTGGGTGAACGGCGGCTTTGAGGTGGCGGCGGGCGAAGTGGTGCTGCTGGAAAACTGCCGGATCAATAAGGGCGAAAAGAAGAATGTTGAAGAAACGGCGAAGAAATACGCCGCGCTGTGCGACATTTTCGTCATGGACGCCTTTGGCACCGCACACCGCGCCGAAGCTTCGACCCATGGCGTCGCCAAGTTCGCGCCAGTGGCCTGCGCCGGCATCCTGCTGACCGAAGAACTCGACGCGCTGACCAAGGCGCTGGCCAAGCCGGCCCGGCCACTGGTCGCGATTGTCGGCGGCTCCAAGGTCTCGACCAAGCTGACCGTGCTGGAAAGCCTGTCGGAGAAGGTCGATCAACTGGTGGTCGGCGGCGGCATCGCCAACACCTTCCTGAAAGCGGTGGGCAAGAACGTCGGCAAGTCGCTGTGCGAAGACGATCTGGTTCCCACTGCCCAGGCGCTAATCGAAAAGATGAAAGTGCGCGGCGCGAATATTCCCATCGCCGTCGATGTGGTTTGCGGCAAGCAGTTTGACGCGGCGGAGCCGGCGGTGCTGAAAGATGCTGGCGCGGTCGCCGATGACGAGATGATTTTCGACATCGGCCCGAAGAGCGCCCAGGAACTGGCCGACATCATCATGAAGGCCGGCACGGTGGTGTGGAACGGCCCGGTCGGCGTGTTTGAATTCGACCAGTTCGGCGAAGGCACCAAGACCATCGCCATGGCGATTGCTAATACTAACGCCTTCACCTTGGCTGGCGGCGGCGACACCATCGCGGCGATCCAGAAGTACGATATTTACGACAAGGTGTCTTACATCTCCACGGCGGGCGGCGCTTTCCTGGAATTCCTGGAAGGTAAGGTGTTGCCGGCGGTTGAAATTCTGGAGACGCGGGCGAACGGTTAAGTCCCAGATTTTACTGCTGCATCCCAGCGGCGGCCTTGTAGGCCGCCGTTTTTATTGGGAAAAATTATTCTTCCATGCTGGATAAAGAGTTTTTCGATTCGATTTTCCCGTCTTGGCAAGACACAGCGTGTGGCTGATTGCACCGGGATGTTGTGTTGTTTTGATCAGCCTACCTTTGATGGTCTGTTAAAAAAATAAAGCACCAAGCTTATTTATAAAAAAACAATACAAATCAATAAATTATTTATTTTTTGTAGTGATATTGTTACTAAGAATCAAGGTTTTTCAGTATTTACAAATGATTTTCTTTTTGCTAATGATGTTTGTAACAATTTGACGTTATGTTTTTAAAAATTGACAAAATGTAATTTTTATGTTACATAAAATTTAAGAGAGAAGAGCGATAGTAATTTTTTATTATTTTCCCTAATACTTATTAGTTTTTAAACGTAACTTGTCGATAAGTTGTGCGCTTTGCGCTTATTAAACATAAAAGATTGATCAAATCTGATCTTGTTAATGAAGAATGGCTGATGAAATTCTCAAGAACAAGAATCTGACAAGAGAATAGCGGTCTTGTGAAATTACTATTAGTTTTAGGGGGATAAAATGTCCAACTTTGGCTACAGAAAATCTTTATTGTTTTTTCCCGAATCAAAATCGGATTATAAAAATTTTGTTGAAATGGATAGATGGGTTTTAACTAAGGTTAGTGATTTCGATATTGCAAAAAAGCTAATTATCGAGGATGACTATAAAGTGGGTATGGTTTTTATATCCTGTGATCAATACAAATTTTTGCTGCATGTTAAAGATTTAGTCAGCACTAATAAATATATTAATTGGATTGCTTTAGTTGATGAAAATATGATATCTAATCAATTTATTTGTGAAATGATTGCCAATTATTTTTATGATTACCATAAAATTCCTGTTGATAAACATAAATTAATCTCAATTTTAGGCCATGCCTATGGTATGAGTGACTTAGTAAAATCCATTGTAAAAATAAATGACGAAATTATTAAGGAAGATTACTTGTTGCTTGGCAAATCAGATGCAATGAAAAATGTCAGACAACAAATCATAAAAATGGCGGCTGTTGAAAAAACAATTTTGATTACCGGTGAAAGTGGTACAGGAAAAGAGTTAGCAGTGCGGGCGTTGCATCGGTTATCGAATCGATCTAAAGGTCCATGGGTTGTTGTCAATAGTGCGGCCCTACCGAATAATCTGATTCAATCTGAATTGTTTGGATACGAAAAAGGCGCTTTTACTGGGGCGCATCAAGTTAGGATAGGCAAGATCGAAGCGGCGAACAAAGGAACAATCTTTCTTGATGAAATTGGTGATATATCTCCTGATATGCAAGTTGCTTTGCTTCGGTTTCTTCAAGAAAAAACTATAGAACGTTTAGGTAGCGTGGACAGCATTTGTTTAGATGTTCGAGTGATTGCTGCAACGCATCGTGATTTAAAAGAATATGTTTTTAGAGGTGGTTTTCGAGAAGATTTATATTATCGTCTAAATACATTACACTTAAAAATGCCTCCATTGCGGGAAAGAAGTGAGGATGTAATTGATCTGGCTTATATTTTTTTAAACAAATTTTTGAAAGAACAAAAAAAATCAAAGCCAAAAGATTTTACCGCTCAATCTTTACAGCTTATCAAAGAACATTCCTGGCCGGGAAATGTCCGTGAGCTGATGCATCGTATCGAAAGGTCTGTATTATTATGCGATGATAATTTAATTTCGCCAGTACATCTGGACTTGGAGCGGCGTAAAAATTCAAGACAGATCGTTACCATTGAAGAAGCGCGTAAGAGAGCGGAATATGAAGCGATACAGAGTGCAATTCAGCACGCTGGCGGTAACCTGACGAGAGCCGCTGAACTACTCGATATTTCACGCGCTTCACTGTATCGTCTTTGCAATATAAATAATGAAATCAATTTGGTCCCAACACGTAGAAAAATTAAAAAAGTGGAAAAATAGCATGTTGCCAAACTTTATTTTGGAGGAATCATTGATATGAAACATCGACTGGTTATTTTGATCGGAGGGCTGGCGGTTTTTTTTATAACGCCAGTGACTGCTCAGATAGTTTCTGCGCCGCAAGCGCAAACCAATAGCCTGTTGACCATCACAGTGGGTTTACTTAACGAAGAAAACAGCATCAATTTTATTGATGATCCTTCAATAGCATCCAGTGTATACGCCAAAACCGCTACGACCACGCTGGCCACTACAGTTCAAGCGTTGCAGGAGAGTTTGGGGCTTCCACCAACCTCTCCGAATAGTTTTAGCGCACACACTGCAACGGCAAATGCTCTGATCAGTGTGGATAAAAATCCTGATAACGCGCTGATCAGTTTTATTATCTCACAAAATACCAGTGCTACTGCATTTGCATCTGAACCGTTTTTTGCCCGTTCCATATCCTTCGCTGAAGGCCTTTCAGGCGGATGGCTATAGCGTGAAAGCCAGGAACTGAATAGTGACCCTGCTTTAAGCCTAACTTTAAACTTTGAAGACTGGCAATTACAGACCTCATCCATGAGCAGTTTGGCTTATATGCAAGATACAGTAAGCATTTGGCAGATTAATGCCGAAGGCCAGCTACTGCGTCATGATGAAATAGGGCTATTCAGCTATCAAATTAACAACCAGGAAAGCATCTTTAAGGCATTTGGCTTTCCAGCGCACTCGAAGATCAGCGACGGACTGATGACCAATATTCCTCTCGCTTTGAATGCTGAAAATGATCAATTGGCGCTAGTGATTGCCAGTAATCATACTCAACTGTCTTATGAGGCCCCGCCACGGGCGGTAATCCAGGTTGAAGCGGCGGCAGGGTATCGTGCGAGCGATGATCAATCCGGGTTCTATCCAGAAGTTCACTGGGATCCAGCAAATAAAACCTTGAAATTTGATTCAATACCGATTGACTGGCTAATGGGCGGTTGGGGCGCTTCAAACGCTGATTTGAATGGTGATCCTTTATTGGGTGGGTTTCTGGAGATCGGCGACTTTACCTATATCACAGAATCCGATGGTCGGCAGTATTTATCCGGCAGTCACTTAACCTTGTTCGACCGCTTGCAACAGCCGGTTTTGACAGGCATTGCGCCAACTCTGGCGCTTGAGGATGCGTTATACGCCCATCAAGGTTTTAATGGATTTGCGCCAATTCTCTTGTTTGAGCAGAATCCTGATTCAGCGATCCAATCAGCCTGGCTGGATAATTTTCTGAGTGGCCTGAGCGTCGATTCTCTCTATTTACCCGAATTATTTATCGGTTTTAACCCAATCCGGTTAGAAGAAGTCCCTTTCTCAGCGCCGGTCAGCGCCGCGCTATCCTTTGCCGGCCCGCGCCCTCCTGCAATCCCGGCCCCGGAACCGGGAGTTTTGTGGTTGCTTTGCGGAGGATTGATGCTGTTGACGCTACGGGGTTTTTGGTTAAAAGCGGATCGGCAGGGCCAGATTCACGCCGTAATCAGGCGCATCATCGGTGAGACCGACAATCCCGGTTAAGGAAAACAGGGTCTGCCGTCCGACAATCGACGAAGCGCCAATCAGCAGCGAACTGCTGACCTGATCGCTGCCAGGCGCTTTCTGTCCATTAATCCGGGTTTCCGAGGAGAAGCTCTGGGCAAGGGCGAGACTCAGAGATGTGCCCGGGCTGGCGGCAAGAGAAGCGCCGAGCAGGAGACTGATCTCATCGCCCGGTTCAACGCCATCTTTCTCAAAACTGGTGCTGTACGCCAGACTGGCGGTAAACGCGACAGGATCCTGGCGTTTCAGCGCGGTGAGCGAAGCGCGTAACTCATTGAAGCCAATGCCGAGTGCGACGCCCTGATCCAGGGTATCCCCGGTATCGGTGTCCCAGGTCAACCGTCCGACCAAATCAGGCCGCCAATCGCTTTCGCGCAGCAGGGTCTTGGCAATGCCCAGTTTGACATCGCCCAACGACGATCCGGTGTTGCTGGATTCATTGAACGCGGACAAGCCTGACGGAATCACCAGCGACTGATCGACGCTGCGGTAAGGTAAATCGAACTCGATCTGCGAGTCGTAGGGCAGACCGAAGCGGGCGCGAACGCCCAGGTCGAATTCGTTACGCCGCAACTCGAAACTCCGCACGGCAATGGTGTCGCCTTCCTGAACCAGGGTAGGGCCGTCGCTAACGCTGCGTTTGTAGGTAAAGTATGGCTCGATTTCCAGACCCTTCGCCGGCAAGAGCAATGCGCCTTCGGCGGTCAAGGTGCGCTCTAGGGCGCGCTCCGCCGCCAGTTGGTCTACCTCGAAGGCGCCAGGGCCGGAAGCAGTCGATACCGGCGCACTGGCGACCGGCGGCGCACTGACCGGCGCAGGCTCTGGCGCTTTGACCGCCGCACGCCGTTTTGCAGAGGCTGGACGCGGCTTTTCATCGTTGATGCGTCGCTCCAGTTCGCTCACCCGCTCCTGTAAATCAGCAATGGCTTTGTCCCGCGCCAGCAATCTTTCATGCAGTTGGCGAACCTCTGCTTCTGTGGAAGCGTCGGCGGCCAGGCTGAGAGGACTGCTGAACAGCGACAAGCTGCAAAGACTGGCGGGCGCGGCAATGCGCCAAATCTGGCGAAGCGGCAGGGGGATCATGACCGGTTTCCTTATGAACCCTAGTTGAAAGTAAAGAAATCTTCAGGTTTTGGAGCCGCCCATGCTGATGGGCGACTGGGCTGGCCAGGGGGCGGTTCGACGACGAAGCCGACGTGGCCGAGCTTCGGGTAGTCGATCCAAGCCCGCTCAAAGCGATCTACAGGCATGGTGCGGTTGCCCCAAGCCGGGTCCGCAAGCAGCACCCGGTTACCGAGCTGGCCGCGAAAGACCACGAAATGGTTATAGCCAAAGGTGTGGATCGGCACGAGAATCGGAGCGCGCCGCTTCAGGTCATCGAGGGTGAGCTGCCCATAACCGACGCCGTGGTAGCCGCGTCCGTCCACATAACGCTTTAGGTCAAGTAGCGAAAATCCTTCACGAAGTTGCACCAGCAGCGGGTTTTCTAGGTACTCGCTGCGCTTGATCAGCGCCGTCGCTACCTCTTTTTCGGTCACTGGGTCGCCATACTGCTGGCGCAGCAGTGTGGTCAGCGCGGCGGCCCCGCAGCTCAAGTCCCATTCCTGAATGGTCACCTGGTCGCGGCGCATCTCCAGCATTGACTTGACCGGAGGTCGCTCCGCCGCTGCGCCATGAGCAAACAATGCGGCGAAAAACAACGCCGTGGCGGCAATCATCGCTTTCTGTTCAGGAAAATTCATTGGAGTAACCGTCAATTACTGAATCAGTGATGCAATTCACTGGACTTTTTGTGACATGTCAACAAAAGTAGTTGATGTCCTCTTGGATTTCTATGCTCATTATTTGAAGCAAAGAAAAAAAGCCGACTCAGAGGTCGGCTTGAAGCGGGAGGGTCACTTTCTGGCAAACGCCGCGTTACCTTACATACAGGCGCAGGGTCCAGCTTTTGAACTGACCGGTATTGCCCAAAGTGCGGTCGCGCAACTTCAGGGTCCACGGGCCAGCCGACGACTCATCCAAATGACGCTCGCTGGTATAAACCCATCTGTTAAATGGAGTCGGTTGTGTTCCGGCATTGTGCGCTTCCGCCAGGACGCTTTCGACGCCCGCCGGCGAGGTCAACACCAACTCCAGATCGCCCCAGTCGCTATGGGTTGCGTCGAGAGCTACTTCAACAAACTCAACTTTGGCGTTCAGCCCTACGTTAATCGTGGATTGCACTTCGCCCTGATCCAGGATCGGTTGGTTGACGCTGGCGCTGAACGCACTGATGAAGCTGTTACTCAGCGCAGTCCAACCAGCGGCGGCCTGCACGGCGGCGGCGGCATTCACCCGGCCAAAACCATACTTGTGATTGACCCAGTGGCCGGCCCCGTTGGGTTTCCAGTCGCTGTCAGCGGGATCGTTGCGTGTCGCGGTGGTGGCCAGCACATATTTGACATCCCGCCAAGTTAATTCCGGGTTCGCCTGCAACATCAGCGCGACCACTCCGCAGACCATCGGCGCAGCGGCGGAGGTTCCGCCGAACCCGCTGGTATAGTTGCCCGATTCGTAGCCACTCGCCCCGCTACGATCGGTGGTGGTAATGCCCAGCGCGCCGCTGCTCGAAGGGGCGTTGACCAGTAGGTTTGCGCCTTTTTCCGAGTACGCAGCGCGTTGCCCGGTACTGGTCGAAGCCGCAACAGCGATGGTGTAACGGGAGTTGGCGTATCCATCGTAGTTGGCGTTGTCATTGTCACCGCCATTGCCGCCAGCCCAGCAGTAAATGTTGCCTTTGCCGTTGCGACCTTTGGCGGTTGCGTCGGCCAACGCCGCCTGGGTCAAAGGCCCCGGCCCTTCCAGGCGCTTGCCATCGTCGGCGGGACCCCAACTGTTGTTATAGGCGGCGATCAGGTGATAACTCCGAATCAGCGCCGCAGCCTCCTGCGCATCGGTCGCTCCAGAGGCGTTGAGCAGACGAATCCCGGCCAGTCCGGCGTTCGGCGCAACACCGCTCACCCCGCGCCCGTTAAAACCAGCGGCTGCGGCGATGCCGGCCACTGAAGTACCGTGCAGGCCAGCGGTCGGGTCTGAATCGTTGCTGACGAAATCGTAGCTCAGGCCGGAAACCAGGTTCGCCGCCAGGTCTTCGTGATTGATTTCCACGCCATCATCAACGATAGCGATGACTTGACTGGCCGAGCCTTTGTAGTCCGCCCAGACTGGCAGCACGTTGAGATCCTCACCGGGGAATCCGCCGCCTTGGCCGCGATTCTCCAAGTGCCACTGATTGGAGAATAAGGGATCATTCGGCGCGGCAGCATCGCTGAGAATGGTGACCGCAACCGTCCCGGTATTGTTGGCGAGGTTCGGGTCCGCAGAGGTCGCGCTGACCGTGGCGCTGTTGTTGATTGAGCCAACAGTGGTGGTTTTGACGACCAGGGTGACGGTGGCCGAGCCGCCCTGGGCTAAATCCGGCAGCGAACAGGACACGGGATTACTGTTATTGCAAGAGCCGGAAGGCGTCACCGCCGTCGAGACCAGTTCCAGACCGGCGGGCAACGGATCGCTCAACTGCACCCCGGTAGCGGCGCTGGGTCCAGCGTTGGCGACGACGATGCTGTAGGTCAGGTTTTGCCCGACCGCCGCCGGTTGGGGCGTGGCGGTCTTCTGCACCGACAAATCAGCGCCGGAACACGGTGCGCCGGGTTCGCAGATCAGGATTTCGGCGGACGCTTGATTGTTGGCCGGGTTAGGATCGCTGGTGGTCCGGGAGCTGAGGGTTGCAGTACTCACCGCCGCTCCGGCAGTGGTTGCGCGGGCGACCACCGTGATGGTCGCTTGTGCGCCGCTGTTTAGCGAGGCAATGCTGCAAGAGATGCCGCGAAAAGTTGAGCAGAAACCGTTGCTGCTGCTCGCTGAAATCAAAGTCAGCGCTGCCGGCAGGGCGTTGGTGAGGGTCAGGTTTCTGGCAAGGTCTGGCCCCTGGTTGAGGGCGGTGATGGTAAAGGTTACGTTTTCCCCGAAAGGGATCAGGCTGGAGGATGCAGTTTCCGCCACTGCCAGATCGGCGTTGCCGAACAAGCGGGTTTCTCGCGGCTTTAGCCAGTTAGGATAAGCGTAGCGGGTGCTGGCGTCGTCATAGAGATCGCGGCTGGTTTGCAGGCAGGTGACCTCGTTCGGGCAACGGAATACGAAACCGTTTGCTACGCCCACTTCATTAATCAGTTGCACGCCATGCGCTTCGCCCCACGCGGCGGCTTCGGTTGCGCCTAGCGCGTTGTTGAAAATGACGATCACTTCGCCGGTGGGGATATACGGTTGATCATCTGCGGGATCGCGGGAGGCATAAAAAACCGGCGTCACCAGTCGCGCCCCGGATGACAGTTGCACGGTTTCCGGGTGGGCGACGATGGCCGGGGGCGCTTTCAAGCGGGCAAGCGTCTCGCTGACCTGCATAATCGTCCCGCTGGGCAGGGTCTGACGGGCGATGCGGGTCATTTCTTCGGGCGTTTGCACCACTCGGCTGTCGCCAAAGACGGCCAGTTCGGAAGGCGAAATCCAAAAGGTGCGCAATTGATCGCCGTCATACCAGGTCGTCGCTGACGCAGGGTCGGTCGCGGCTCCGGAAGACGAGGAATCTGTTGAACTGGAGGCGCTGAAGGAAGAGGACCAAACCGCCTGTGAATCCGCCATGCTGGAAGAACTTGTCAACAGCAAGACGCCATAAAACGCTAAAAGCAGCCGGGATTGCATCTCCTGTGCCCCCATAAGTCGTGATTGGATCAGTTTTTTTAACGCAGATAAATGACCGGCGCATCTTCAGGGTAAACGCCGGAAAGGCTGTAGGAACAAAGCGGCTGCTCTTAAAACGATGGGCAAGAAAAAACTGCAAATAGGGCGTGCAGGACGAGCTTGCCCATAAAACAGTTCCATCCCTGGGGAAAGCGCAGAAACAGCCGGAAGCCGGTGCGCCTCAACAGAGCAGTGCGCCGGTGCCGTTTACTTGTTCGCCATATTTACCGGCAAGCCGGCTTCCCAGGCGGTCACCCGCGAAACTGAGAACAACGTGCCCTGATAATTGGTGGTTTGTGCAAAGCCCACAGTCTGTGCGCCTGGCGCCGATACGGTCACGCTGGCGCTGGTGCTTTCGGTTCCCGA
>JBDHRB010000027.1:0-11999 GCA_039807355.1 Candidatus Competibacteraceae bacterium | reverse complement strand
GCAACGACGCGCTGGCCTGGATTGACCAACAGGGCCGTTCGGTCACCCAGTCGCAACTGGCGATCCTCAAGGCCGCTGCCTGTTCGGCGCATACGGAAGCCCTGCCGCGTTCGGAGTTGCATCACGCACTGACGGCGGCGGGAATGCAGCAGATTCTCGATGAGGAAAAGTCCTGGGGCGGCGCATTGGGCCGACCGTCCAGCGCCCGCTTTAAGGCCTATGAGCGACTGAAGCGGTATCGGGAGCGTTTGGGGAATCACCGCGACCTGTTCCGCAGCGAGGTTTACCTGCGGGACATCGAACGCACTCTGGAAGAGCTGTACCGTTATCCGCTGTGTCAGACCGCGACCGATGCACTGAATCGGCAACTCAAGTCCGGGGTTGAGGATCAGCGGCTGGCCGAATTGCTGCTGGGCTTGCGCGAAGACGGGCGGCTGTGCGTCATCACTGAAGAACAGCCGCAGCATGAACCGAAACTGATTTGTACGATGGGGCTGATTTAACCCATGGACAAACTACAAATAGAACGTCTGCGCAATGGCCCGCACATTGAAAGTTTGATAGGTAAAGCATAAACCTCCAGTCTTTCCCTGACGAGAAATTGCTGATATGGAAGAAATCGCTCCCCCGCACGCCGAAGCCTTGATCAGTAAAGTGATTACCCTGAGTGAATCTGCCCGTTGGGAAACCAAGCGCGTCTCAGGAAAAATGGTGAGCAAGGCGCTGGAAACAATTTGCGCTTTCGCCAACTCACGAGGCGGCATCTTGGCCTTGGGCGTGGAAGACGCTCGGAAAGCGCAAGGTCGGGATCGACTGTTTGGCCTCTCTGAAAATCCGGAAGCCGTGGACGAGTTGCGCCGTAAGGCGCAGTCCTGCTTGTTGCCTGCGGTCGATGGCATTCGCTGGATACGCATAGCTTGCCGACTTCGGGAGGGTGAAGAGGGGCATATTCTGCTGATTAATGTTCCGCAAAGCCCGAAGGTTCACTCAATTTTGGACGATGGTACTTGGACGCGCATGGACGCCAGCAATCGGGAAATGACCGCAACGGAGATTAATAATCTGTCCTATCAGCGCGGGATCATCAGCGCCGAATCGGAATCCATTGATGTACCCTTTGAATTGCTGGAAACCGAGACCTGGCGTCGGTTCTCAGTGAACCGTGGCTTCCTCAGTGGCGATCTGTCAGACCGTCTTTTTCGTATTGGTTTAGCGAAACGGGTCAACGGAAAATTACAGCCGGTGAAAGCTGGAGTACTCCTGTTCGCAGACGAACCCGGCGGTCTCTTGGCGGCGTATGGCTCGCGGGCGGATATTCGGGTTTTTCACTATCGAGGCAACCAGATCGAACCTGGCGCAGTGCCTAACCTGATTAAGCCACCCAAGACCATTGCCGGCCCTATCCCGCTGCAAATCGCTCAAGCTTGCCATTATGTGCTGGACGAACTGGCCGCTGGTTTAACCCTGGCGGCCTCTGGCTTCAAAACGGTTCATCGTTATCCAGAACGGGTGATCAAGGAAGCGATTACCAACGCCGTCATTCATCGCGACTATCACTTGAATCAAGACATTTTCATTCGCATCTTCGACAACCGCATCGAAGTTCAAAGTCCGGGTTTATTTGCTGGCGCCATCACCCCGGCCAACATCAACAAAGCGGGTTCCTTTGCACGTAATCCTTTGATTACGCGGAATTTGCGTGAATTTCCAGAACCGCCCAATGTCGATGCTGGCGAAGGGGTGCGCATGATGTTCGCGGAGATGCGCGCAGCGAACCTGTTCCCGCCGTTTTACGCGGAACGCCGCGACGCCGCCCAAGGATCGGTATTGGTGACACTTCGCAATGAGGAGCGCCCGCCCATCTGGGAGCAAGTGAGCGATTGGATAGACCGGAACAGCCTCTTGTCCAACAGCGACCTTTGCAAAATTGCCGGAGTCGATACGCTGAAAGCATCGAAGATGTTGAAGCGATGGGTGGAGCAGGGAGTGCTTATTAAAGATGACTCGGCAGGCAAGCGTAACACTCGCTACCTCAAGCCTTCTCAAGGTCCCGTTCAGGAAGCGCTGGACCCGTTCATTATCTCTGGGCCTGGATAATGGAATGAGTATTTTCAAATAAAACAAATAAAATCATAATCTTAATAGATTTTCCATTATCTGGGGCCCCATCGGCTTTTCGTTCTCGCACGCCAGCGTGGGAATGCCGTTGTCAACCCAAATTCATCTGCACAATAGAGCTGATTGAAATCATGGACAAACTACAAATAGAACGTCTGCGCAATAACCTGCACGCCTTCGATTTTCCGCGTTTGTTTATTGAAGAACTGGGCTGGGCGCGACCCAAAGGTTTCAAGCCAATCACGATTGAACGCCCTGCTCAGGTCTGGTCAGCAACGGCGATTGCCGAGTTATCCGGGGTGGTGGTGTTTCAGGTGGTCGGCCTGCCGGATAAAGCCGAGCGGCTGGCGATTCATCAGCGCCTGGCGGAATTGGCCCATGAAAATCTGCTGATTTTTGTCGATCATGCTGATGCGCCGACGCAAAGCCTGTGGCTGTGGGTCAAGCGCGAGGGCAGCCAGCGTTTTCCGCGTGAACATTTATACGTTAAAGGCCAGCCGGGCGATTTGTTTATCTCGAAAATATCCAGCATCGTCGTCGATATTAATGAGCTGGATAAATGCGGCCGTTTTCCGCTGGCTCAGTTGGTAGACCGGATGAAAGCCGCGCTGGATGTGGAGCGGGTCACCCGGAAATTCTTCAAGGATTATGACGCGCAGCGGCTGGCGTTTGTCGAATTGATTGAGGGCATTCCCGATGAGCGCGAGCGGCGCTGGTATGCGTCGGTATTGATGAATCGGTTGATGTTCGTCTGGTTTTTGCAGCGCAAGCATTTTCTCGACGGCGGCAATATTCACTATCTCAGCGACAAGCTGGCGGAAAGCGAAAAACGCGGCGCGGATCGGTTTTATACGGAATTTCTGCAAGCCTTGTTTTTCCAGGGTTTCGCCAAGATTCCTGAACAACGCAGCGCAACCGCTCGCGCTTTGATTGGCGATATTCGTTATCTGAACGGCGGCCTGTTTCTGCCGCATCGCCTGGAACGGCATTATGGCCCAGCCATTCGCATTCCTGACGCCGCTTTCGCTCATTTATTTACGTTATTTGCCAGTTATTCTTGGAATCTTGATGATGCGCCGGGCGGGAATGATAACGAGATTAACCCGGATGTGCTGGGTTATATTTTCGAGAAATACATTAATCAAAAAGCATTCGGTGCCTATTACACCCGGACGGAAATCACCGAATATCTGTGTGAGCGCACCATTCACCGCTCGATTCTGGCCAGAGTCAATACGGAAAACCCGTTCGATTTGCCGATTGTTTCCGCCCGCAAGTTTCAATCGCTGGCCGATTTGTTGCTGGGTCTGGACGCCAGTCTGTGCAAGGAGTTGTTGGAGCGCATTTTGCCTGAATTGAAGTTACTTGATCCCGCTTGCGGTTCCGGGGCTTTTCTGGTCGCGGCGATGAAAACCCTGATCAATGTTTATTCGGCAGTGATCGGGCGGATTAAGTTTCTCAATGATCGGGAATTGACAGCGCGGGTTACGGAGTGGGAAACCCAGCACAAGAGCCTGGCCTATTTCATCAAGCGCAAGATCATTACCGATAATCTGTTCGGCGTGGATGTGATGGAAGAAGCCACGGAAATTGCTCGGTTGCGCCTGTTTCTGGCGTTAGTGGCGTCAGCGCAGACCGTGGATCAACTGGAACCGCTGCCGAATATTGATTTTAATATCGTGCCGGGCAATTCATTGATCGGTCTGTTGCGGGTCAAGGCCCATGAATTTGAATCGAAACAGGATGATCTTTACCGGAACAGCTATCGCCAGGTGCTGGATGAGAAAAACCGGCTGATTGATACTTACCGGCATACGGTTTCCTGGGCGGCTGATATGGATTTGTCGGCGCTGAAAGTGGAAATTGAGGAACAGCGGGCCAGAGCGCAATCGACGTTGAATGAGTTGCTGCTGGATCAGTGGGATCAAGCCGGAGTGCGCTATGAACAGGCGACTTGGGACGCCGTGAAAGGCAAGGCGGGCAAGCCGAAAAAGCGCAAATTGAATCTGGCGGATATGCAAGCCTTGCAGCCTTTCCATTGGGGTTTTGAGTTTGATGAAATCCTCAATCAGCGCGGCGGTTTTGATGCGATCATCACTAATCCGCCATGGGAGATTTTAAAACCGCAGGCCAAGGAGTTTTTTCAGGAACATTCGGAACTGGTCACCAAGAATAAGATGACCATTAAAGAGTTCGAGAAGGAACAGGAAAAATTGCTGAGAAACCCAGATATTGGCGCTGCATGGCTGGATTATCTTTCCCGGTTTCCGCATGTGTCCGCCTGGTTTCGCCTTGCGCCGCACTTCAAACATCAATCGGCGATGGTCAACGGCAAGAAAACCGGCAGCGACATCAATTTGTATAAATTATTTACGGAGCAATGTTATAACCTGCTGCGTGAAGGCGGGGAATGCGGCATCGTGATTCCTTCCGGGATTTACACGGATCTTGGCGCAAAAGGCTTGCGGGATTTGCTGTTTGATAAAAACCGCATGACCGGGCTGTTTTGCTTTGAGAATCGCAATGAGATATTTGAAGGCGTGCATAGAAGCTTCAAATTTGTGGTGATGACCTTTGAAAAAGGCGGACAAACCGAACATTTCCCCGCCGCCTTCATGCGGCATGAAGTAGCGGAATTGACCGGATTTCCCGGTGAAATCGGCTTGCCGCTGTCGGTGGAATTGATCCGGCGACTTTCTCCTGATTCGCATTCAGTAATGGAATTTAAATCAGCAATGGATATTCATATTGCGGAAAAGATGCTGAAATTTCCGTTGTTGGGGGAAAAGATTGAGGGGAAATGGAATTTGGCGCTTACCCGTGAATTTGATATGACTAATGACAGTCATTTATTCAAGACTGAACCGGGTGAGGGACGATTGCCATTGTTTACAGGAAAAATGTTTCATCAGTTTGATCGCACAGAGGAGCATTCGGGTTATTGGATTGATGAATCGGTTGGAAGAGCTACTTTGCTTGGACGTACCGAAGACACCGGACAAAAACTGGATTATCAAGGTTATCGTTGGCTTCACCGGAGGATTGCAAGAAATACTGATTCGCGTACTTTGATATCTACTATCACGCCACCAATGGTTTTTACCGAAGTAAATAGTACGACTCTGAAAGTATTGGATACCGGCATCACTGGAGCGGAAATGTGCTACTGGTGCGCTGTGTCGAATAGCTTTGCTCTTGATTGGTTATTACGACATAGTGTTACCACGACGCTCAATATGTTTTTTATCTACCAGCTTCCTGTTCCACGTCTCACAATCGCCGATCCGGCCTTTTCCCCCATCGTCACCCGCACCGCCCGTCTCACTTGCACCACGCCGGAATTTGACGATTTGGCGAAACAAGTTGGCTTGAAATCGCACGGTGAAGGCGTCACCGACCCGGCTGAACGCGCCCGCCTTCGCGCTGAATTAGACGGGCTGATTGCGCATCTTTACGGCCTGAACGAAGCTGAATTTGCCCACATTCTCGGCGGATTTCCGCTGGTCGCTGAAGCGGTTAAAAACGCCGCCCTGAAGGCTTATCAGGATGTGCAAAGCGGGTTGATTCGGTGAGATATTCCCGTCGGGCAATGTTGCGCTTTTGCCCGACCTACAACACGACATCCCCGCCGTAAACGACGGCGGTCTTTCGCGCAAGACCTGATAACGCAAAAAATCGAGGTATTTTCCCCATGGAATTATCTTTCTGGCACGACCGCTGGGAACGAGCCGAAATTGGCTTTCACAAAAACGAAATCAACACCCATCTGCAACAGTTCTGGAACGCGCTGAATCTGCCGTCGGGTCAGCGGGTTTTCGTACCCCTGTGCGGCAAAAGCCTGGACTTGCTCTGGCTGGCCGGCCAAGGCTATCCCGTCACCGGCGTAGAAATCAGCCGCATCGCCGTCGAAGCGTTCTTTGCCGAAAATGGCCTGCAACCGCGCCGGACGCAACAGGACCCGTTCGAGGTCTGGGAACAGGACGAAATCCGCATTCTGCTCGGCGATTTCTTTACGCTAGAGCCGCATCATCTCGCCGATTGCGCCGCCGTCTATGACCGCGCCTCGCTGATCGCCCTGCCCCTGGCCCTGCGCGAACGCTACGTCCAACAGCTCGACGCCCTGCTGCCGCCGGGTTTGCGCACCCTGCTGGTGACGATGGAATACGATCAAACCGTTTTGCCGGGGCCGCCGTTCGCCGTCGATGAGGCCGAGGTGCGCCGGCTCTACGCCGCCACCCATGAAATCGACACGCTGTATGTGCGCGACGCCCTGGCCGAAGAATCCCGCTGGCGGGCGCGGGGCCTCACCTGGCTGTTCGAGCGCGTCTACCGCCTGATCCACCGGGTGGCGACGCCAGCGTGAACCGATCTGCACCGCCCACTGCCATTATCCTGCGTCTGCTCCTGCCCTTCGCCGCCGGTTATTTACTGTCCTACCTGTTCCGCACCATCAACGCGGTGCTGTCCCCCGATCTGGCCGCCGAACTGGGCTTGGACGCCGCCGCGCTGGGCTTGTTGACCAGCGTCTATTTTCTCACCTTCGCCGCCTTTCAATTACCGCTGGGCATCCTGCTGGATCGGTTCGGGCCGCGCCGGGTGGAAACGGTTTTATTGTTGATCGCCGCCGCCGGGGCCGCTCTGTTCGCGGTCAGCGCCTCGATCACCGAACTGATGATCGGTCGGGCGTTGATCGGGCTGGGCGTGTCCGCCTGCCTGATGGGCAGTTTCAAAGCCTTCGTACTCTGGTTTCCCGCAGCGCAGTTGCCGGCGATCAACGGCTGGGTGATGACCGCTGGCGGATTGGGGGCGCTGCTGGCGACTGCGCCCATCGAAGCGGCGCTGCGCCTGACCGATTGGCGCGGCGTGTTCCTGCTGCTGGCGGGATTGAGTATGGCGGTCGCGGCGGCGCTGTGGTGGTTCGTCCCAGAGCGCAGCGGCAACGCAACCCCGCCGCCCTGGCGCACCCAGTGGCGCGAAGTGACGGAAATTTTCCGCAGCCCGATCTTCTGGCGCATCGCCCCGGCCTCAATCCTCTCTCAAGCATCATTTATGGCGATTCAAGGACTCTGGGCCGGGCCTTGGCTGCGCGACATCTCCGGCCTGGATCGCGCCGCTGCCGCCGAATGCCTGCTCTGGGTCGCCGTCGCCATGGCTGGCGGTTTCCTCGGCATCGGGCAATTGACCTATCGCCTGGCGCGGCTGGGTATTGCCCCGCTGCATGTGGCCATGAGCGGCATGGCGCTGTTCATGCTCACCCAACTGGCGCTGCTGTCCGGCTGGGGAACGCCGGGATTGCTCTGGACGCTGTTTGGCTTCTTCGGCACCGCCGGCACCCTGACTTATGCGATTTTGACTCAGGCATTTCCGCCGGCGCTGGCCGGACGGGTCAATACCGCGCTGAATCTGCTGGTGTTCGTCGCCGCGTTCGCTACGCAATGGAGCATGGGCGCAATCATCAATCACTGGCCGCTGCCGGGCGGCGGCTATGCCGCTTCCGGGTATCACTGGGCGTTCGGCCTGGCGCTGGCCTTGCAGGCGCTGACCTGGCTGGAACTGTGCTTGGCCGCGAGCCGAAGCGCCAGAGGCACTTGAAACTTACAACAGCGGCGACAACAGACGGGCGGCGGCTTCGCCAAAACGCTGGCCGAGGGTCGCCCGCCGCCCCGGTTTGACATAACGCTGGGCCTTGCGCACATCCTCGGCAAAACGGCGTTGCAGTTGCTCGGCGAGCAGCGCGTCATAAAACAGCACCAGCGTTTCAAAATTCAACATCAGACTGCGATGGTCAAAATTGGCGCTGCCCACCGTGGCGATCCGCCCGTCCACCACCAGCACTTTGGCGTGCAACATCGGCGGGCCGTATTGATTAATCACCACCCCGACACTGACCAGTTCATCGTAATAACTGCGCGCCGCCGCACTGACCAGCCGCGAGTCGCTGCGCTTCGGCACGAGAATCCGCACCTCCACCCCGCGCAAGGCGGCATTGGTCAGCGCCGCGACCAGCGCCTGATCGGGAACGAAATAAGGCGTGGTCAGCAACACCTGACGCTGCGCTCCGCTGATCGCCGTGAAATACAACCGGGCAATCGCGTAACGCTGGTTATCCGGCCCGGATTCCACCACATGCGCCCAAACCGGACGATCCGCTTCCGCGAAGGGCGGAAAAAAATCCGCCGCGAACGGCGCTTGGCCGGTGGCGAAATACCAGTCCTCCAGAAAAATGAATTGCAAACGATGCACCGACTCGCCGACCAAACGCACATGGGTATCGCGCCAGGCGTCAACGCCGCTGGCTTGCCTGCTGTGTTCGGCGCTGATGTTGACGCCGCCGGTAAAGCCGATCCGCCCGTCGCAGACCACAATCTTCCGGTGGGTGCGAAAATTCACATAGCGCCAGCGAAACCGGCGCAGGCTGATCGGATTGAACCAGGCGCTTTTGCCGCCAGCCTGATGCAACGGTTGCAGAAAACCCTGGCGGATTTGGTCTGAACCAATCGGATCGAGCAGCAGGCGCACCCGCACCCCAGCGCGGGCCTTTTCAACCAGCAGGTCGCGGAGCCGGGTTCCAACCGAATCCGGTCGCCACAGGTAATACTCCAAATGAACGTGATCGCGTGCGCCAGCAATGGCCGCTTCCAGCGCGGCGAAACAGGCGTCGCCGCTTTCCAGCAACGTCGCCTCGCGCACGAGTGTCGGTTGACCCTGACCGCTGCGTTCCAGCAGGGTCGCCAGTTGCCATTCCAGATCGGCGCTGGAAAATCCGGGCAGGGCGCGTCGATCCTGCTGCAAATGATGCGACGCGGATTGAATCAACTGCGCCCGCGCCCGACTGTAGCGCAACCGGCGACGATGCAGGCGGCGCGGCCCAAGCAGCAGATAGATGACGAACCCGAAATAAGGCATGAATAACAGCGCCAGCAGCCAGGCCAGGGTCGCCGCCGGCGAACGGCGCTGCAAAATCAATCCGACCGCGACCAGCGCGATCCAGAGCAACCAGGCCAGCGACAGCAACGCAGTCAGATGATCGGCGAAGAATTTCAAGGGTTTTACGCAGGGGTAAGTGCGCCGCGCCGGGCGCAATAGTTGATTCGAGCATACACGATTAAAAACGCGCTGCGCTTGCCAAAACCTATTTTCACACTTTCGATCAGTTGCACTACACTGATTAGCGATGACGTTCTCCAGCCGCACCGCAGCCGCTTTGCACCCATCGAGCGCAGGCGGCGCACTCACCTGCCCCGCACGCTTTCCGCCCGGAACAGGACGCATCACCCTCCCTCACTTTGGTTTTTAAAGGAGATTGCAACATGCCTATGATCAACCGCCTCGCTGCCGAATTTGTCGGCACGCTTTGGCTGGTGTTGGGCGGCTGCGGCAGCGCCGTATTGGCCGCCGCTTTCCCCAGCACCGATCCGACGAACCCGCTGGGCATCGCCTTTGTCGGCGTCTCGCTGGCCTTCGGTCTGACCGTGCTGACTATGGTCTACGCCATCGGCCACATTTCCGGCTGTCATCTCAATCCAGCGGTCTCGGTCGGACTGTGGGCGGGCGGACGCTTCCCGGCTTCAGACCTGGCCCCTTACATCGTCGCCCAAGTGCTGGGCGCGACCGTCGGCGCGGCGATCATCTACCTGATCGCTACCGGCAAACCGGGCTTTGAACTGGGCGGATTCGCCGCCAACGGCTTTGGCGAACACTCGCCGGGACAATACAGCATGAACGCGGCGCTGATCTGCGAAATCGTCATGACCTTCATGTTCCTGGTGGTCATCCTGGGCGCTACCCATAAAAATGCGCCAGCGGGCGGCGCGGCGCTGGCGATTGGTCTGTGTCTGACCCTGATTCACTTGATTAGCATTCCGGTGACCAACACCTCGGTCAATCCGGCGCGCAGCACCAGTCAAGCCATTTTTGTCGGCGGCTGGGCTTTGCAACAGCTCTGGCTGTTCTGGGTCGCGCCGATTGTCGGCGCAGCAATAGCCGGCTTCTTCTATCGCTGGCTGTCCAATGATCGCAACGATCAATCCGCCGCCTGATCCGCAGCGCACACCGTGAACCCCGCGCCGCCTCTCGTTTCGGCGAGAGACGGCGCGGCCACCGCCCGCTGACGGTTCGACAACCCTCCCCTTCACGGCAATCTCACGGTCGGCCCGGATGCGCCGCTCACCGCACACCCTCTGCTATTGGAGTCCGATCCATGTCGCCTCTCCAGCGAATCAGCCACCACTTCGCCGCCAGCATCGAAGCCAAGCAACGCACCCTGGAAACCATGGGGCCGCGTATCGTCCAGGCCGCGCAATCCATGGCGGAACGGCTCCGCCAGGGCGGAAAAATTCTGGCCTGCGGCAACGGCGGTTCAGCCGCCGACGCGCAACACTTCGCCGCCGAACTGGTCAACCGCTTCGAGATCGAACGCCCCGGCCTGGCCGCTATCGCCCTGACCACCGACAGTTCGGCGTTGACCTCTATCGCCAATGATTACGCCTTCGAGCAGGTGTTCGCCCGGCAAGTACGGGCGCTGGGCGCTCCCGGCGATGTGCTGCTGGCGATTTCCACCAGCGGTCATTCGCCAAACGTGCTGGCGGCAATCGCGGCGGCGCGGGACCTCGGCATGACCACGGTGGCTTTAACCGGGCGCGATGGCGGCGCCATGGCCGGTCAACTGACGGAGGGCGATCTGGAAATCCGCGCCAGCGCCTCGGCCACGGCGCGGATTCAGGAGGCGCATATTCTGCTCATCCACTGCCTGTGCGATCTGATCGACCAAATTTTATTCGGCAATGGAGGATAAGCGATGCGCGTTCGCTGGATACAAGGGAGCGCCGCGCTGGCCTTGGCCCTGGCGTTGAGCGGTTGCGCCGGCCTGCTGGTCGGCGGCGCGGCGACCGGGGTGAGCATGGTGCATGACCGACGCACCGCCGGGGCTATCGTCGATGACCAAACCCTTGAACTCAAGCTGTATGACACGCTCAACCAGCAATTGCCGCCCGGCAACCGGATCAGCGTCACCAGCTACAATGGCGCGATCTTGCTCACCGGCGAGGTGGTTTCCGAAGCGGCGCGGCAACGCGCTGACGCGATTGCTCGCGGTTTCAACCCGCCGCCGGTGCGGATGGTGCACAATGAACTGGTCATCGGCGCGCCCAGCCCGCTGTCGGTGCAGAGCAATGACGCCTTGTTGACGACCAAGGTGAAAACCGCGCTGTTCCAAATCAACACGATTGCCGACTTTGACCCAAGCCGGGTCAAGGTGGTCACTGAGCGGGGCGTGGTTTATTTGCTTGGGCTGGTGCGTCCGGCGGAAGCGGACGCCGCCGCTAACGTCGCCAGTCAGGTCAGTGGCGTGCGTCAGGTGGTGACGCTGTTTGAATACATTCCCTGAACCGCGGCGAACCCTTGGACGGTTTCGCGGCTATTTGACGATTTTCAGCGTCGGCTTGCCCCGAGGCGGCTTGGCCGGCGGTTGGTCATCCGCCGACGGCGGCGGCGGGTCGTCCTCGGTTTTTTCCTCAGCGAAGGCCATGCCTTGACCGTTTTCCCGGGCGTAAATCGCTAATACTGCGGCCACCGGAATCTGCACCGAACGGGCCACCCCGCCAAACCGGGCGCTGAACTCGATCCAGTCATTGCCCAAACGCAGATCGCGCACCGCGGCCGGATCAACATTCAAGATAATCTGGCCTTCGCGCACATGCTGTTTCGGCACCATCACCCCCGGCTGATCGGCATCGACCAGAATGTGCGGCGTCATGCTGTTGTCTTCAATCCACTCGTAAATGGCGCGGATCAGGTAGGGACGGGTCGAAGTCATGGCGGCTCGGCGAATCAGCAGTCAGAAATCCGGCGGGGCGCACGCCAGCAGCGAACGCCCCCCGTCG
>JBDHRB010000026.1:0-12051 GCA_039807355.1 Candidatus Competibacteraceae bacterium | reverse complement strand
ACGCGGTTCCACCCCCCCAGGCACATCAGATACGAGGCTTCGCATGGCTGGACATAGTAAATGGGCGAATATTCAGCACCGGAAGAACACCCAGGACGCCAAGCGCGGCAAACTGTTCACGCGCTTGATTCGAGAAATCACCGTTGCGGCGCGGATGAACGGCGGCGATCCCGGCGCTAATCCGCGCTTGCGCCTGGCGATGGACAACGCGCTGACCGCCAACATGTCCAAGGACACCATCGACCGCGCTATCAAACGCGGGGCCGGGACGCTGGAAGGCGTGGAATATGAGGAAATCCGCTATGAAGGCTACGGGCCGGGCGGGGTGGCGGTAATGGTTGACACGATGACCGACAACCGCAACCGCACGGTAGCGGAAGTGCGTCACGCTTTCAGCAAATCCGGCGGCAATCTGGGGGCCAGCGGCTGCGTCGCCTTTCAGTTCGTCGAACGCGGGGTGTTGAGCTATCCAGCCGGAGTGGACGAAGACCGGATCATGGAAGTCGCTATCGACGCCGGGGCTGAGGATGTGGTCAGCAACCCCGACGGCTCGCTGGACGTATTGACCGAGCCGTCCGCCTTTCAGACGGTCAAAGCGGCGATGAGCGCCGCCGGCCTGCCGCCGGAAACCGCCGAAGTCACCCAGCGCGCCAGCTCCAACATCACCCTCGGTCTGGAAGACGCGCAGAAAATGGTCAAACTGCTCGATCTGCTGGAAGACCTGGACGACACCCAGAACGTCTATTCCAACGCCGACATTCCCGATGACATTCTGGCGAAACTCTGAGCGTGACTATTATCCGCCTGCTCGGCATTGATCCCGGCTCGCGCATCACCGGCTATGGCGTGATCGACGTAGATGGGCCGCGCAATCATCATGTCGCCAGCGGCTGCATCCAGATTGGCGGCGACCAAGCATTGCCCGAACGCTTGAAAACCATTTATGAAAGCGTGACCGAGGTCATTCAACGTTACCAACCACAGGAAGTTGCGGCGGAACAGGTCTTTATGCATCGCAACGCCGATTCTGCGCTTAAACTCGGTCAGGCTCGCGGCGCGGCGTTGTGCGCGGCGGTGATGGCCGGCCTGCCGATCAGCGAATATGCGCCCCGCGCTATCAAGCAGGCGGTGGTCGGCAGCGGCGCGGCGGAAAAAGCCCAAGTGCAGCGCATGGTGACTTTACTGCTGAATCTGTCCGAAGCGCCCCCGCTCGATGCCGCCGACGCCCTGGCCGCAGCGATCTGCCACGCCCACACCCGGCAGACCCTGAATCGTCTGAGCGGCGTCGCCGCGCCGCTGCGGAGACGCCGGCGATGATCGGGCGTCTGCGCGGGACCTTGGTGTGGAAACAGCCGCCGTACCTGATGATCGAAGCGTGCGGCGTCGGCTACGAACTGGAAGCCTCGCTGACCACCTTCCAGACCCTGCCGGAAACCGGAGCGGAAACCGCCCTGTTGACCCATCTGGCGGTGCGCGAGGATGCGCATACCCTGTACGGATTCGCCAGTCCGGCGGAGCGCAGCCTGTTTCGCTGCCTGATCCGGGTCACTGGGGTCGGGCCGCGCCTGGCGCTGCTGATTCTGTCCGGGATGAGCGTCGAACGTTTCAGCCGCTGCGTGCGCGACAGCGACACGGCGGCCTTGATCCGCCTGCCTGGGGTCGGCAAGAAAACCGCCGAGCGGCTAATCATCGAAATGCGCGACCGGGTTGACGAACTGGATCGCCATTCAGCCGCCGTTCGGTTAGCCGATGGTCAAATTACCGCCCCGGTCATCAACCCGCTGGATGACGCGATCAGCGCACTGGTCGCGCTGGGCTATAAACTCCCCGAAGCGTCGCGCATGGTGCAGAGTCTCGACACCCAAGGACTGACCAGTGAAGCCATTATCCGGCAGGCCCTGCAAACCGCCGTTCGCCGTTAGCCGTCGCCTTGTCTCTTCGCCGCGCCCTGAACCATGAACGCCCCTGACCGCTTGATCTCTCCCGCCGCCAGCAGTGAAGACGCATCGCTGGATCGGGCGGTGCGTCCCCGGCGTCTGGCGGATTACATCGGCCAGCAAACCCTGCGCGAGCAGTTGGAAATTTTCATCGACGCCGCCCGCGCCCGTGGCGAGGCGCTCGATCATGTCTTGCTGTTCGGCCCGCCCGGTCTGGGTAAAACCACGCTGGCGCACATCATCGCCGCCGAGATGGGCGTCAATCTGCGCCAGACTTCAGGGCCGGTGATCGAGCGCCCCGGCGATCTGGCCGCCCTGTTGACCAATCTCGAACCCCGCGACGTGCTGTTCATCGACGAGATTCATCGCCTCAGCCCGGTGATCGAAGAGGTGCTGTATCCGGCGATGGAGGATTACCAAATCGACATCTTGATCGGCGAGGGACCGGCGGCGCGTTCGATCAAGCTGGATTTGCCGCCGTTCACCCTGGTCGGGGCGACCACTCGCGCCGGGTTGCTGACCTCGCCGCTGCGCGACCGTTTCGGCATTGTCCAGCGCCTGGAATTTTATACTCCGGAGGAGCTGACCGAGATCGTCAGCCGCTCGGCGCGGATTCTCGGCGTGGAGATCGACGATCTGGCCGGTGCGGCGGAAATAGGTCGGCGTTCACGCGGCACTCCGCGCATCGCCAACCGGCTACTGCGCCGGGTGCGCGATTTCGCCCAAGTACGAGCCAATGGCCGGATCAATCTAGCGGTCGCGCAACAGGCGCTGGAATTGCTCAAGGTGGACGCGCAGGGGTTTGATGAAATGGACCGGCGCTTGTTATGGCTGGCGATTGACAAATTTGGCGGCGGGCCGGTCGGGCTGGACACGCTGGCCGCCGCACTCGGCGAAGAGCGGGGAACGATTGAAGAGGTGCTGGAGCCGTATCTGCTCCAGCAGGGATTTTTGATGCGCACACCGCGTGGACGGGTGGCCACCGCTCACGCCTACCGGCATTTTGGGCTGGCGGTGGCCGGAGCGGCGGCGAGCGGCGATTTATTTGCTGGCGGCTGAAGTTTCCGGCGCAGTAGATGTAGATGGCGTTTCCGGCGCGGCGGCAGGCGGAGCAGGAGCGGTTTCCGGCGCAGTAGATGGCTTTGCTGGTGCGGGAGCCGTTTCCGGCGCGGCAGGCCCGGTTTCGGACGGCGCATCTTCCTCGAAAAGATTCGGAGGCCGCGCCCCATCCGGCGGCGCCCATTTCCCTATGGCGATCTCGTATTCATCAACGCTGAGCGTCCCATCCTGATCGGCGTCAGCGGCGTCAAAATCCAGCCCTTCGATGGTTGCAGCCTCGTCGGCGCTGATTAATCCGTCACCGTCAGTATCGACTTCCTCGAAGGTCAGTGGAGCCGCCGCGAATACAGGCAGCGCAGCCAGCAAGAGAATCGGTAGAATAACAGGGCGCATCGGGTGGCTCTCCAGGAAATCGCAACGGGGGTTTAAGGGGGCTGCGGCTTTTTGATTGAGATTCGAGCAGCGCGTATTTTAGCGGAAAACCAAGCGGAGGGAGATTGCGGGTGACCCATGAAATGTCATTTTGGAGCTTGATCGCCAACGCCAGCCTGACTGTGCAGTTGATCATGCTGGCGCTGGCGATCATTTCGCTGGGTTCATGGTGGGTGATCGTCAAGAAGCATCTGGTATTGACCTCGGCCCGCCGGGCCAGCGACCAGTTTGAGGATGATTTTTGGTCTGGCATTGACCTGGCCTCGCTCTATGCGCGCATTAACCGCCAGCAAGAGCCGGTTTCCGGGATGGACGCGATTTTTCTGGCCGGCTTTCAGGAATTTTTGCGGCTGCGCGCCCAACCGACCATGGACCCGGAATCAGTGGTCAGCGGCGCACAGCGGGCAATGCACGCCGCCGGTTCGCGTGAATTGGATGAATTGGAAATGTATTTGCCGCTGCTGGCCACTGCCGGCTCCACCAGCCCCTACATCGGCCTGTTTGGCACGGTTTGGGGCATCATGAACGCCTTTATGGCCCTGGGCGTGACCCAGCAGGCGACGCTGGCTCAAGTCGCTCCCGGTATCGCCGAGGCGCTGATTGCGACGGCGATGGGCCTGTTCGCGGCGATTCCAGCAGTGATTTTCTACAACCGCTACGCGCATGACGTGGATCGGCTGGCCAATCGCTATGAGACCTTTATGGAAGAATTCTCCAACATTCTGCAACGCCAATCCTACAGCCTGCGCAGAAGCCGCGCCGACGCCCGGGCCGCGGCGACTCAGGGTTAACTGAATCATGGCCCGACGCAGCTCGCACAGCCGCTTGAAAGCGGAAATCAACATCGTCCCCTACATCGACGTGATGCTGGTGCTGTTGGTGATTTTCATGGTGACCGCGCCCCTGCTCAATCAGGGCGTTGAAGTCGATTTGCCCCAAGCCCCGGCGGAGACGCTCAACACTCAGAATCAGGAAAGCGAGGCGCTGGTGATGTCCGTGCAAAAGGACGGCGTTTGCTATCTGAATATTGGCTCCGAGCAAGCCCACCCGGTGCAGTGCAAAACCCTGGAGCCGCGTCATAACGAGATTCAGCAACATTTAAATCGCAAGCCGCAACCGCCGGTACTGGTGCGCGCCGACCGCGAAGTGCGCTACGAGCAAGTGATTGAAGCGATGAGCGCCCTGAAAGGCGTTGGCGCCGCCAAAGTCGGATTGTCCACCGCACCGCCGGACGCCCTGCCCAGCAACCAGTAACACGCAACCATGCCTTCGGAACGCAGCGCCCGCCAGCAGAATCTGATTGCGACGATCTCCAGCCTGATCGTTCATGCCAGTGTCGGCGTGTTTCTGCTGTTCAATCTCAGCCTGTCTGACGCCCCGACTCAGCAGCCCATCGACGCCGATGCGATTCCCGCGCAAATCGTCGATGAACTGGCTCTCCGCGAAGAATTGGCGGAATTGGCTGAACAGGAACGCCAACGCCAGCAGGCGGAAGCAGAGCGGCAGGCGCAACTGGCGCTGGCGGCGCGGGAAGCGGAAGCGCGTCGTCAGGCGGAAATCCGTCATCAACGCGAACAGGAAGCACAACGCAAAGCGGAACAACGCCGTCAGGCCGAAGTTGCCGAAGCTGAAAAAGAGCGCCGTCAGGCCGAAGCTGAAAAAGAGCGCCGTCAGGCCGAAGCTGAAAAAGAACGCCGTCAGGCCGAGGCCGAAAAAGAACGCCGTCAGGCTGAAGCTGAAAAAGAACGCCGTCAGGCCGAAGCTGAAAAAGAGCGCCGTCAGGCCGAGGCTGAAAAAGAACGCCGTCAGGCTGAAGCTGAAAAAGAACGCCGTCAGGCCGAAGCTGAAAAAGAGCGCCGTCAGGCTGAAGCTGAAAAAGAACGCCGTCAGGCTGAAGCTGAAAAAGAACGCCGTCAGGCTGAGGCTGAAAAAGAACGCCGTCAGGCCGAAGAACAACGTCGAGCCGAACAGCGTCGCAAGGTCGCTGAGGAAGAACGCCGCGAGGCGGAAGAACAGCGCAAGCTTGAAGCACGGCGCAAAAAAGCTGAAGAAGCTCAACGTCAGGCGGAAGCAGCGCGTCAAGCAGAAACCCAGAAAGCTGTCGAACAGCGCCGGGCCGAGGCTGCTGAGGTGAAACGTAAAGCCGCTGCGGAAGCCGCTGAAGCGAAACGTCAAGCCGCCGCTGAAGCCAAACGCCAAGCCGCTGCTGAAGCCGCCGCTGCCGAAGCCAAACGTAAAGCCGCTGCCGAAGCCGCCGCCGCTGAAGCTAAACGCAAAGCCGCTGCCGAAGCCGCCGCCGCTGAAGCTAAACGTAAAGCCGCTGCTGAAGCCGCCGCCGCTGAAGCCAAACGTAAAGCCGCTGCCGAAGCTGCCGCCGCTGAAGCCAAACGCAAAGCCGCTGCTGAAGCCGCCGCCGCTGAAGCCAAACGTAAAGCCGCTGCCGAAGCCGCCGCCGCTGAAACCAAACGTAAAGCGGCTGCCGAAGCCGCCGCCGCTGAAGCCAAACGTAAAGCGGCTGCCGAAGCCGCCGCCGCTGAAGCTAAACGCAAAGCGGCTGCTGAAGCCGCCGCCGCTGAAGCCAAACGCCAGGCGGATGAAGCGCGTAAGGCTGAAGCCGCACGCCGACTTGCCCAGGAACTTGCCGCCGCCAATTTCGCCAAACAGCGCATCGAACCTTATATTAAAAGGCAATGGAATCCAGCGTCGGTCGGCTACTCCGGCCTCAGTTGCAGAATGGTCATTTCCGTCAATCCCTCCGGGGCGGTGACCGCGATTCGGGTTTCAAAGTCGAGCGGTGACGGCGGGTTCGATAATTCGGTCAGAGCAGCCATTCTGCGGGCTTCGCCGCTGCCCATGCCCGCTGACGATTACCAGGCGGCTTATATCGCCAGGGAAGGATTGGAAATCACTTTCAAGCTCGATTCCGACTGATGGAAACATCCAGAGTTTTGCGTTGATGCGTTTAGGGGAGACCACTCTTTGAAATCGTTTGAAAAGCTGTTTATTGGCCTGCTGCTGTTGATTGGCATGAGCCATTTTGCCCAAGCCCAAATCAATCTGGACATCACCAAGAAAGTGGAAGGCAGCGGTATTCCCATCGCCATTGCTCCATTCGGCGGCGGCGCTCCAGAGGACTTTGCGGGCATCATTGCTGCCGATTTGGAACGCACTGGAAAGATCGCGCCTCAGCCGCCCCAAGCACGCGCTGACTATTCAGTGACCGGACAAGCCAGCCCCGGCGGCGCTCGCGGCTACATCGTGCAGTTTCAGCTTAAAGACGCCCAGGGCGGCCAGTTGCTGAATCTGTCTTTCGACGTGCCCGCCAATCAATTACGCCCGGTCGCACATCGGATCAGCGACCTGATCTATGAAAAGCTCACCGGCGAAAAAGGTCTGGCCGGCACCCGCATCGCCTTCGTCGCTGGCGGCGGCGGGGCCTGGTATCTGGCGGTCGCTGACGCCGATGGACAAAATCCCCAGGTAATTCTGCGTTCCGGCCAGCCGATTATGTCGCCGGCTTGGTCCCCGGACGGCTCCAAACTGGCCTATGTCTCCTTCGAGGGTCGGCGTCCGCAAATCATTGTTCAGGATGTCTACAGCGGCTCCCGGCGCGCGGTCTCCGCCGCGCCGGGTATCAACGGCGCGCCTTCCTGGTCGCCGGATGGTCAACGCCTGGCCTTCACCCTGTCCAAGGACGGCAACCCGGAAATCTACGCCGCCGGTCTTGGTTCCCAATCGCCGGTTCGCCTGACCAGCAACGGCGCTATCGACACTGAGCCGGTCTGGTTGCCGGACGGCAGTATCGTCTTTACCTCGGATCGAGGCGGTTCGCCGCAGTTGTACCGCATCGGTGCGGGCGGCGGCGCGGCGCAACGCCTGACCTTCGAGGGCGACTACAACGCCCGGCCTGCGGTTTCGCCGGACGGTCGCTATCTTGCGATGATGCACCGGCGCGGCGGCCGTTTTCATATTGCCGTACTGGACCTGCAAAACCGCCAGTTCCGGGTTTTGACCCCTGGCGGTGCCGCCGAATCGCCCAGCTTCGCGCCGAACGGCAAAATGATCATCTACTCCAACGGGCAGCGCCTGAAAGCGGTCTCGCTGGACGGTGCCACCCACCAGGATGTGGCGCTGCGCGGCGTCGCCCGCGATCCGGCCTGGGCGCCCTACACCCGTTGATTGCGGATAGCTTTAACTTTTTTAACCCTTGATCCTTCTGGAGAATCGCCATGCAATGCTTCGCTCGCACCTTGATGGCCGCCGCTTCACTGGCGCTGCTGGCCAGTTGCGCCTCGACCGGCGAAAACGTTGACCAAACCGCAACCGAGACTACCGAACAACCGGGAGTCACCGCGCAACCGGGCCAGGAAGCCTACAGCTATGCCTATGGTCAGGCCCCGGGCAATTATGACAGCTACGACACCAGCGGCGCGGGCGGTTACCCTGGCGGCGGTCAACCCGGTCAATCCGGTCAATCCGGCCAGCCCGGTCAACCCGGTCAACCCGGTCAACCCGGTCAACCCGGATACATGACGGCTGGCGGCGGGATGGTTTCCGCCGACCGCATCGTCTATTTCGACTTCGACCGCTCGGAGATCCGCCCGGAAAGCCAGACGGTGATTGAATCCAACGCCCGCTATCTGACCGGAAATCCACGGATCATCACCCAGCTTGAAGGTCATACCGATGACCGGGGCAGCCGCGAGTACAACATCGCGCTTGGCGAGCGCCGGGCCAATGCGGTGCGACAGACGATGACTGCGATGGGCGTTTCACCCCAGCAAATCCGCGTGGTCAGCTATGGCGAGGAACGGCCTGCGTCCAGCGGTCCGGATGAGCAAAGCCATGCGCTGAACCGGCGCGTGGAAATCGTTTATTGATGGATCAGCCGCAATGTCAAAACCGGGTTTTTCCTGGCTGATCGTGGGCCTGCTGGGCAGCCTGGCGCTGTCCGGCAGGGCGGGAGCGCAAGCCTCGGAGGGGACGCTGACCCTGGAGCTGTTGCAGCGCATCGAACAACTGGAGCTGGAAGTTCGGCATATTCGAGGCGAATTGGAGCTTTACCGCTATCAACTCGAAGGGCTGCAACGCGAGCGGGCGGTTGTGCCGCCTGCCGCCTTACCGCCGCCTGCCGCCTTACCGCCGCCTGCCGCTGCGCCAGAACCTGCTCCGCCGCCGGCAACCACGCCACCGGCCCCGGATCTTCAAACGCCGCCCACCGCGCCTGGCGCAGATCAGGCGGATTTCGACCAGGCGCTGGGTGAGCTGCGCGCCGGAAGCCATGCCCAAGCCATTGCCGATTTTCAGGGTTTCCTGAGCGCCTACCCGAACAGCCCGCTGGCCGGCGACGCCCAGTATTGGCTGGGCGAGTCTTACGCCGCCAGTGAAAACTACCAGGCGGCTAAAGAGGCGCTGATTCAACTGGGATTGCACTATCCGCAGAGCCAGCGCCTGCCCGAAGCCTTGCTCAAGCTCAGTGAGATTTATGGGAAACTCGGCGACCCCATCCGGGCCAAGGAAGTGCTGGAAAAGCTGATTCAGGTTTACCCGGACAGCCCGGCGGCGAATCTGGCCGGACAACGCCTGCAATCCTTGCCTTGAATACCCGGCGAAACCTTGTGATTTCGGTCAATTGTTGTAGAATTGGCAACCTTTTTCAGGGCCGTTAGCTCAGTCGGTAGAGCAGCAGACTTTTAATCTGTTGGTCGTGCGTTCGAATCGCACACGGCCCACCAAACCATCCTAAGGCTTAGGCCCTTTGCCTGAGCCTTTGTTTTTTCAAGGGATTCGATTGAATTTACCATGCCGATTATGAAATTCCTGGAAACGCTGATCGAACGCACCATCCTGCTCAGTCGCTGGCTATTGGCTCCGCTCTATCTGGCGCTGGTCGCCGTCCTGATCCTGTTCACCGTCCAGGCGGTCAAGGAAGTCATCCACCTGTTTACCGATATTCCGAGTCTCACCGAAACCCAGCTCGTTCTATCGGTGTTGGCGTTGATGGACATGGCGCTGGTCGCTAATCTGCTAGTGATGGTGATTCTCAGCAGCTACGAAACCTTTGTTTCGGCCCTGGATACGGCGGAGGGTCAGGAAAAACCCTCCTGGCTGGGCAAGATCGACGCCGCCACCGTCAAGCTGAAACTGGCGGTGGCGATTGTCGCCATTTCATCGATTCATCTGCTCAAGGCGTTTATGACCGCCTCACCCCAGGCTCCCAGCGCGTCGCTCTGGGATAACACACTGTTCTGGCTGGTGGTCATTCATCTAACCTTTGTACTGTCGGCGCTGGGCATGGCGTGGATTGACCGGATTGCTTTCGCCGCGCATCGGGAGCATCACTGAAATCCCTGCCGACCCACCCAGTCGCGGGCGAATTGCCAGGCCACCCGGCCACTGCGCGACCCGCGTTGTAAAGCCCATTGCAACGCGGCGCAGCGGGTAGGTTCATCCAGCCCCGCCGGCCAGCTCAACCGCTCCAGCCAATAGGCGACGATGGACAGATAATCCTCCTGGCTGAACGGGTGAAAGGACAACCAAAGCCCAAAGCGTTCCGACAGGGAGATTTTTTCCTCGACCGCCTCGCCGTAATGCAGTTCGCCCTCGACCAGCCGGGCATCGGCGTTGTCCTGCTGATATTCGGGCAACAGGTGGCGACGGTTCGAGGTGGCGCAGAGCAGCACATTGTCCGGGGCGACGTTGATGGAGCCGTCCAGCATCGCCTTGAGCGCCTTGTAACTGGGATCATTCGCTTCAAACGACAGATCATCGCAATAGAGCAGGAAGCGTTCCGGTCGATCAAACAGCGGCTCCACAATGTCCGGCAAATCGAGCAAATCCTGCTTGTCCACTTCGATCAAGCGTAATCCCCGGTCGGCGTATTCGTTGAGCAGCGCCTTGATCAACGAAGATTTTCCGGTGCCGCGTGACCCCCACAGCAGAGCATGGTTGCAGGAATGCCCGGCCAGGAATTGCCGGACATTCAAATCCAGCGCCGCCTTCTGTCGGTCGATGCGTTGCAGATCGGCCAGCCGCAGCGGGTGGGCATGGCGCACCGGCTGCAAATAACCGCTTGCTCCAAACCGCCGCCAGCGCCACGCCCGCCAGCGTGTCCAATCCGGCGGCTCCAGGGTCGCCGGCAAGGATTGCTCCCAACGGGCGAGCAGATGCAGCAGGCGCTCCGCCAGCACCTGATCGACGGTCAGCGTCACCGAGGCCATGGCGTTACCGATTCATCACCAGGGTGCTGCTGCCCTGACCGGCGTTGAGCAGGATCAGATCAGCGACGATCCGGGCGCTCTCCTCCAGCGCCACATCCGGGATTACGCTGTCCTTGCCTTCAGGAATTTCATCGCCGGGCTTGAGCAGCGGCAATTTCTTCATCGCCCGGTAACGATTCTCCCGCTCGCGCTGCCAGGTTTCCAGACGCTCCTGTTCGGTGCGGCGCTGGGTCTCCAGCAGCGAGACGCTGGTTTTTTCCCGCTGCTGCCGGGCAAATTCGAGATCGCTGAGGAAGGCTTGATAATCCGCATCGCTGGCAACCCGGGTCTGATGCCGCCGCGCCAACTCCGCCACTTGAGTCGCCAGTCGCTGGTTGCCCTGATAAGCGGTGGCGGGAATCTCATCCCAGGGCAGGGCGTTCTTCTGGGCGCTTTCGCCGATGTCCTCGCTGTCCATCGCTGAAGGAATAGCGATGTCGGGCCGCACGCCGCGATGCTGGGTGCTGCCGCCGCTGACCCGGTAGAACTTGGCGATGGTCATCTTCAACTGACCTTGCGCCTCCTTGGCCCGGGTCAGCCGGCTCAGATCGACCAGGGTCTGCACCGTACCCTTGCCAAAGGTCGGATCGCCGATCACGATGCCGCGCCCGTAGTCCTGAATCGCTCCCGCGAAAATTTCCGAGGCCGAAGCGCTGGCGTGATCGACTAACACCGCCAACGGCCCGTCATAAGCCTGACCGCGTTCGCCGTCTTCTTCCAGTTCCACCCGACCGCCAGCGTTCCTGACCTGAACCACCGGCCCGGTGTCGATGAACAGTCCGGTCAAATCCACCGCCTCTTGCAGGGAACCGCCGCCGTTTTCACGCAGGTCCAGCACCAGGCCGTCGATCCGCCCTTGCAACTCTTTCAGCAGGCGGCGCACGTCGCGGGTGGTGCTGCGGTAATCCTTGACCCCGCGTCGCGCCGCTTCAAAATCACTGTAAAAGGCCGGGATGGTCACCACGCCGACGCGCAATTCATGGCCGCCGGAATCTTTGAAGGTGCGGATTTCACTCTTGGCCGCCTGTTTTTCCAGCTTGATGGTGTCGCGCACCAGGCGCACGGTCTTTTCCGCCGCCGCCGCGCCAACCTTGCCCGGCAGGATTTTTAGGCGCACCACCGTGCCGCGTGGGCCACGAATTTTCTCCACCACATCATCCAGCCGCCAGCCGACCACATCGGTCCACGGCTCCTTTTCCCCCTGCGCCACCGCAACGATCTTGTCGCTGGGACGAATTTGCTGGCTCAAATCCGCCGGGCCGCCGGTAACCAGTTCGACGACTGTGACCTGCTCATCTTCCATGCGCAGCACGCAGCCGATGCCTTCCAGCGACAGGCGCATCTGGATATTGAAATTCTCGGTG
>JBDHRB010000025.1:0-12075 GCA_039807355.1 Candidatus Competibacteraceae bacterium | reverse complement strand
GCAACGGGTGGCGATTGCCCGGGCGGTGATTAACCAGCCACGGGTGTTATTGCTGGATGAGCCGTTGAGCGCACTGGATTACAAGCTGCGCAAGGCCATGCAAATCGAGCTGAAACAGTTGCAGCGCCGCTTGGGAATCACCTTCATTTTCGTCACCCACGACCAGGAAGAGGCGCTGTCGATGTCCGACCGGGTGGCGGTGATGAACGCCGGACGCATCGAGCAACTCGGCACGCCCCGGCAAATCTATGAAACCCCGGACACCCTGTTCGTCGCCCGCTTCGTCGGCGAGATCAATACCCTGCCCGGTCAGGTGGTTGCGGTGACGCCATCCCGCTATGACATTCGCCTGCATGACCGGGTGTTCAGCCTCAAGTCGAAACTGACCTTTGCGGTGGGCGATTCGGTCAGCGTGCTGGTGCGCCCGGAAGATTTGCGCATCTGGCGCGAGCATGAAGGCAGCGACGAGGAGCGCGCCCATTTATTCCCGGCGACGGTGGAGGAAGTGGTTTACAAGGGCAGCACGGTGGATTTAATCATCCGCCTGGCTCAGGGCGATCTGCTGTCCACCACCCAGTTTTTCAATGAAGACGACGCGGCGATCATCAATCTGGATTTTCGGGTCGGCGAGCCGGTGTTCGTGGACTGGGTGCATGACTGGGAAGTGATTTTGCCTCATGCAGATTAAGCGCCTTTAACCCGGCGCGGAGGGTACTGTGAAAATCCGCGAACCTTTCAAACTGGCGGCAATCGGCGCGCTCTGGTTCTGGCTGGTCGCTTTCGCCTTGTTGCCGAATCTGCTGGTGGTGATCGCCAGCCTGTTGACCCGGGGCGATGACCAGTTCGTGGCCTTTACGCTCACCCTATCCAGTTACCGCCGCCTGCTTGATCCGCTCTATCTGGACGTGCTGCTCGATTCGCTATGGCTGGCGGCGGCGACGACCACGCTGTGTCTGCTGCTCGGTTATCCGTTCGCCTATCTGTTGACCCGAACTTCAGTGCGCTGGCGACCGCTGCTGTTGCTGCTGGTCATCGTGCCGTTCTGGACCAGTTCGCTGGTGCGAACCTACGCGATGATGATCGTGCTGAAAACCCAGGGTTTGCTCAATCAGATACTGCTGGCGTTGGGACTGATCGCCGAGCCGCTGGAGCTGCTGTACACCGAGCCGGCGGTGATTTTGGGCATGTTGTATACGCTGTTGCCGTTCATGATCCTGCCGTTGTACGCCGCGCTGGAGAAACTCGATCTCCGCCTGATCGAAGCGGCGCGGGATTTGGGCGCGGGCAAGATCACCATTTTTCTGCGCATCGTCATCCCGCTGACCTTGCCGGGGATCGTCGCCGGCGGTCTTTTGACCTTCCTGCCGGGGCTGGGCATGTTCTACGTCGCCGATCTGCTGGGCGGAGCCAAGACCCTGCTGGTCGGCAATCTGATCCGCGACCAGTTCCTGTCGGCTCGCGACTGGCCGTTCGGCGCGGCGGCCAGCGTCCTGCTGACTGCGCTGATGGGTCTGTTGCTGTGGGGCTATTACCTCAGCGCCCGCCGCGCCAACCGGGGATTGCCATGAGCGGGAAACGCCTGGCGCAGACCGCCTATCTGCTGCTGATTTATGGATTTCTCTACATCCCGATTGCGGTGCTGATCGTCTATTCCTTCAACGATTCCAAATATTCGCTGGAATGGCGGGGGATGACCTGGGAATGGTACGAAACGCTGTTCGATGACCCGGATTTGTTGCAGGCGGCGTTGAATTCAGCGTGGATTGCCGCGCTGTCGGCGACCGCCGCTACGGTCATCGGCACGCTGGCGGCGCTGGCGTTCTACCGCTATCAATTTTTCGGCAAGCAGTTGCTCAACGCCCTGCTGTTCGTCCTGATGATGACCCCGGACATCGTGATGGGCATTGCCTTGCTGATCCTGTTCGCCAGTCTGAGCCTGCCGCTGGGGTTCTGGACCCTGCTGCTGGCGCACATCACCTTCAACATTCCGTTCGTGGTGGTCACGGTGCTGAGTCGGATCAGCGGTTTCGACCGCCATTTGCTGGAAGCCGCCCAGGATTTGGGTGCGACCGAGTTCCAGACCGTGCGCTGGATCGTGCTGCCGCTGCTGTTGCCGGCGGTCAGCGCCGGCTGGTTGCTCAGTTTCACCCTGTCGATGGACGATGTGATGGTCAGTTTTTTTGTGACGGGACCGACCTTTGAAATCCTGCCGCTGAAAATCTATTCGATGGTGCGGCTGGGCGTGACCCCGGAAATCAACGCCTTATGCACTCTGATGCTGGTCATCACCTTGACCATGGTGCTGATCGCCCAGTGGCTGTTGCGGGAAAAAACCTGAGTCATGCGCAAGCAGGGCGGCTGGGTTAAGATGCGCTGCCGCAATCCCGCGTTCTTTTTTCATCGTGGTCGATGTCCATGAACCGATTTCATCACTTTTTGTTGACAACTCTGGTCGTCGTGGGGCTGGCCGGGTGCGCGTCGACCGGCGAATCGCTGGGCGACGATTCCGATCCGCTTGAGCGTTACAACCGCGCCATGTTCGCCGTGAATGAATCGGTGGACAAGGCGCTGTTCAAGCCGGTCGCCCAGGTTTATCAGACGGCGCTGCCCGATCCGGTGATTACCAGTGTCGGCAACTTTTTCAGCAACTTGAACGATGTCGTGGTGCTGGTTAATGACGTGCTGCAATTTGAATTTGCGTTCGCGGCGCAGACCAGCAGCCGCTTGGTATTTAACAGCACGTTTGGCGTGTTGGGCCTGTTCGATGTCGCCAGCCGCATGGAGCTGCCGAAACGACGCGCCGATTTCGGTCAGACCCTGGGGCGCTGGGGAGTCGGCGAAGGTTATTTCATCGTCCTGCCGCTGCTGGGGCCAAGCACGGTGCGCGACTCGTTTGGACTGGTCGGCAATTTCTTCGTCGATCCGGTGACTTGGGCGACCGATTCCGACCGGGTGATGTGGAGTCTCTGGGGCCTGGATTTCCTCAATCGCCGGGCTGGATTGTTGCAAATTGAACGGGCGTTCGCCGACGCCCAGATTGATCCGTACTTGTTCCAGCGCAGCGCCTACCTGCAACAGCGGCGCAGTCTGGTCGGCGGCGGCCAGCCGCCTCAAGCCGATTTCGATTTCGACGAAGCGGATAAACCCGCGCCATGAGCCGGCTGGCGTTGCTGGCGCTGTTGCGCCTGACGGCTACCCTGCCGCTGACTTGGAACCACCGGCTAGGCGGGTGGCTCGGCGAACTGTTATCGCGGATGCCTAATCCGTTGCGGCGCATCGCCGAACGCAATCTGGCGCTGTGCTTTCCCGAACAGTCTGCGCCGGAACGGAATCAACGGTTGCGCCGGAATTTGCAGGAAACCGCCAAAGGTTTGCTGGAGCTGGGGCCTTTATGGCTTTGGCCTGGCGAGCGGGTGTTGCGGCTGGTTCATCAGCAACCGGCGGACGAGCAGGGATTGGCCGCTGCTGCGAACCACAAGCAGGGGGTGATTTTGCTCACGCCGCATCTGGGCGCTTGGGAACTGGCTGGCCTGTACTATTCCAGCCGCTACCCCCTGACCATTCTCTACCGTCCCAGCCGGGTCGGGCTGGATGAAATCAGTCGTCGGGGACGCGGGCGGCTGGGCGGTCAGGTGGTGGCGACCGACGCCGGCGGCTTGCGCGCTTTATTGGCGGCGCTGCGGCGCGGCGAGGTGCTGGGCATTTTGCCGGATCAGGATACCGGCGGCATGGGCGATGGCGAGGGATTGTTTGCGCCCTTCTTCGGCATCGCCGCCGGCACCATGACCTTGGTATCGCGGCTGGCTTTGAAACACCAAGCGCCAGTGTTCCTGACCTGGGCGGAACGCTTGCCGCAGGGTCAGGGTTATGCGCTGCATTTGCAGGCGCTGCCGGATGTGACAACAGCGCCGTCGTTGGAGGCGTCAGTGGCGGCCCTGAATCGGGGTGTTGAAGCGGCGGTGCGGGCGTTGCCGGAGCAATATTTATGGGCCTATAAACGCTTCAAGACCCGCCCGCCCGGCGAGCCTAAACTGTATTGAACAGTGGTTCACGCCATTACCAGGGGGATTGATCATGATCAGAACAGTCGGCTTATCGTGTGCGTTATTGTTAGTCGCCAGCTTCAACGCGGCGGCGGAACCGCCCATCGCCATCAGCACCGGCAAAAGCGGCGGCGGCTACAACACTATCGGCGAGCGGTTGAAAGGCGTGCTGGCGGAACAGGGGCAGGCGCTGGAGGTGTTGACCAGCGCCGGCTCGGTGGAAAATCTGACCCGCCTCGCCGATCCGCAAAGCCCGGTCGCGCTCGGTCTGGCCCAGGCGGACGCTTTAAAGCACTATCTCAAGGATCATCCCGGGTTTGCTGATCAATTCATCAGCCTCGGAGACATTGGCAAGGAATGCGTGTTTATCGTCACCGGCAAGGACAGTCCGATTAAAACCGATAGCGACTTGCAGGAAAAAGGCAAAGGCCGCTTGATCGCTGTGCAGGCTCCGGGCAGCGGCGTCGCGGTGACTTGGGAATACATGACCACGCTGGAACCAGCCTTCAAGAACACCGCGCCAGCGTTTGTCGATGGCGCTGAAGCGTTGTTGCAAATCAAGAGCGGCAACCAGACTAACCCGATTCAGGCGGCCATGGTGGTGCAAAAGCCGATGGCTAAATCCACTGAGATGCAGGTAGTGCTGGAAAATCCCAAAGCGTTCCGGCTGGTTCCGGTCAAGGACTGGGATTTGAACGACCAACTGCCGGACGGCAGCGCCGTTTATACCTTTGAAAAAGTCACGGTCGCGGAAAAGAAATGGGGTTTCGACACCACGGTGGACACGATCTGCACCCGTGGGCTGCTGTTGGCGAATAAAAACAAGTTGACCGCCGAACAGCGCGCCCGCTTGGCTAAGGTCATGCTGTTGAGCGCCAGCCGGGTGATTGACGATCCGGCCAAGGGGTTGTAAGCCGGTTTCTGGGTCAAGCGGCGTGTTGATCCAGCTCTTCAATGTGCTGGATCAGCGCCGCCAGCGCCCCGCGATGCTGTTCCACCACGGCCCGTCCGCGCTGGCCGGTGATTCGACGCAAATCCGGGTTGTCCAGCCAGCGATCAACGGCTGCCGCCAGTTCCGCCGCGTTCGTTACTTGCGCCGCCGCCTGCGCCTCCAGCAAGCGTTCTCCGGCTTCAGTGAAATTGAACATGTGCGGGCCGAACAACACCGGCAGGCCCAGCAGCGCCGGCTCCAGCACGTTATGCCCGCCGGTGGCAACCAGACTGCCGCCAACGAACGCTAAATCCGCAGCGGCGTAAAATCGCAGCAGTTCGCCCATGCTGTCGCCGAGAAACACCGCCGTGTCCGGGCGACACGCTTGCTGCGCACTGCGTCGCACGAGGTTGAAGCCGCGCTGCCGACAGAGCGCAGCCACGCTGTCAAAGCGCTCCGGGTGACGCGGCACAAGCAGCAGCAGCAAATCCGCCCAGCGCACCCGCAATTGAGCGAAAGCGTCCAGAATCTGCTCATCTTCGCCGGCGTGGGTGCTGGCGGCAATCCAGACCGGGCGGTTTGCGCCGAGCCGTTCGCGCCGCAGAGCCTGACCTTGTTCCGCCAGTTCCTCCGGCAAGGTCAAGTCGTATTTGAGATTACCGACCGCCTCGACCCGCTGTGCGCCTAATGCGCGGAACCGTTGCGCATCCGCATCCGCCTGCGCGGCGATCAACGTTACATCCTGCAACATCGAGCGCGTCAACCAGCCAATCCGCGCATAACCCCGCGCCGAGCGTTCCGACAAGCGGGCGTTGGCGATCAGAACGGGAATGTCGGCGGCGGCGCATTGCCGGAGCAGATTCGGCCACAATTCGGTTTCCATAATCACCGCCATTCGGGGCCGGGCGTTGCGCAGAAACCGGGCGACCGCGCCGGGCAGATCATAAGGCGCGTAGACATGCAGCACCCGCTCGGCCAGCGCCTCCCGCACCTGGCGGGAACCGGTCAAGGTGGTGGTCGTTACTAGCAGCGGTTGTTCGGGCCGCTGATCCCGCAGCGCCCGGATCAACGGCAAGGCGGCGCGTACCTCGCCCACTGATACGGCGTGAATCCACAGGCTGCCGGCGGGTAAAGGCGGAAAATCGCCGAACCGCTCGCGCCAGCGTTGACGATGCCCCGGATCATGCCGCCCGCGCCAGTACAGCCGCAGCAGCGCCAGCGGCAACAGCAGATAGAGCAGGCCGGTATAAATCAGGCGCATCAGCGCGTTCCAGCGGCTGGCGCTTCCCGCAGCCACATCAGCGTCGCGCCGATCACCGCCGCCGGCATGGCCAGAAAATTCACGATGGGAATCAGCGTCAACAGCAGAATGACGCAGCCAAAACCCAGAGTCAGCGGCCAATGCTGGCGCAACAGCCGGCGTTGATCGCGGAACGACAGGCCCCGATTGCCCAGCGGATAATCGGCATACTCCAGCGCCAGCATCCAGGCGCTGAACAGGGTCCACATGATTGGTGCGGCGATGTTAACGGCGGGGATAAACGACAACAGCAGCAACGGAATCGCCCAGCCGATGAAGTACAGCAATTTTTTGACTTCCGCCAACGGGGTCAAAACCAGCTCTTTCCAGGTCGGGCCGGCGGCGGGTTGGGGCGCATCCGCCGCACGGGCTAATTGCGCTACCCGTTCCGCCAGCAGGCCGTTAAACGGCGCGGCCAGCAGATTCGCTACCACCGAGAAGCCGTAGAACACCGCAATCAAGACGGTCAGCGCGAACAGCGGCCAGATCAGCCAATGCAGCCAGCTTAACCAGGTCGGCAGCCAGCCTTGCAGAAGCTGATCAAGTTCTGCGAACTGGCGATAGGCCCACCAGACGCCAGCGCCGAACAGCACGGTGTTAATCAGCAGCGGCAGCGCCACAAAGCGCCGCAGACCGCTTTTCGGCAGCCAGCGCAGACCGGTGAGGGCGTAGCCCGCGCCTTTCATGAAGGAATCGCTCATCGGTGTCGGGAACCTTCGCCGGGAAACGCCGGCATTCGTTTCAAAACGCGGCAATCTAAGTTACTATTTTCCGCTAACCAGACGCCGCCGCCTTGACCGGGCGGCGTCCCATTATAAGACTTGGCGCTGCGGTCTCGAATGCTGAATCGCTCGTTAGCTCAATGGCTCCGCCGCGCCGGGCCGGGTTTTTTCCGTCACTCCTGACTTTACCACCAACAACATCATTACCAAGGAGCATCCGCATGAAAAACCCTGTTCGCGTCGTGATTACGGGCGCCGCTGGCAACATCGGCTACGCTATGGCCTTCCGCATCGCTTCCGGCACCATGCTTGGTCCCGACCAGCCGGTGATTCTGCAACTGCTGGAAATCACCCCGGCGCTGCAAGCCTTGCAGGGCGTAGTGATGGAGCTGAACGACTGCGCGTTCCCGTTACTGGCCGGCGTGATCGCCACCGACGATCTGAAGACCGCCTTCACCGACGCCAACTTCGCCATGCTGGTCGGCGCCCGCCCGCGCGGCCCGGGCATGGAGCGCAAGGATTTGCTCACCGCCAACGGCGCGATCTTCGGGCCGCAGGGCCGGGCGATCAATGACTACGCCGCCGACGATGTGCGCATCCTGGTGGTCGGCAACCCGGCCAACACCAACTCGCTGATCGCCGCCTGCAACGCCCCGGATCGGGATCCGCGCCGCTTCCACGCCATGACCCGGCTGGATCATAACCGCGCCCTGAGCCAACTGGCCGAGAAGACCGGCGCACATGTCAACGACATCAAAAAGATGACCATTTGGGGCAACCACTCCTCGACCCAGTACCCCGACATCGGCCAATGCACCGTCAAGGGCAAGGCGGCGACCGCGCTGGTCGATCAGGCCTGGTACCGCGACACCTTCATTCCTGACGTGCAGCAGCGCGGCGCAGCGATTATCAAAGCCCGTGGCGCCTCCTCTGCCGCTTCCGCCGCCTCCTCGGCGATTGACCACATGCGCGACTGGGCGCTGGGCACCCCGGACGGCGACTGGGTGAGCATGGCCGTTCCGTCTGACGGTTCCTACGGCATTGGCGAAGGCGTGATCTATTCTTATCCATGCGTGTGCAAGAACGGCAACTATGAAATCGTCCAAGGCTTGCCGGTTGACGAATTCAGCCGTGAGAAGATGAAAGCGACCGAGCAGGAATTGCGTGAAGAACGCGCCAGCATCGAAGATCTGCTGAAGTAAGCCGTGTCCCGTCGCCCCCGGAGAAGCGAACCGGGGCGGCGGCAGGAAACTTTCCAGTCAATGACTACACGGATTTCCGTGATACCCATAACGTCGCAGAACTGCCAAGCCGTGAGGATGTAATCGCATGAATTACGAAGAATTCCATCGCTGGTCTATTGAGGATCCTGAAGGTTTCTGGGGCGAGCAGGCGCAATTGATTCACTGGAACAAGCCGCCGCAGCAGGTGCTGAAATATGACAATCCGCCGTTCCGCGAGTGGTTTGTCGGCGGCGAAACCAACCTTTGCTACAACGCCGTTGATCGCCACCTCGCCGAACGCGCCGATCAGCCGGCCATCGTTTATATCTCGACCGAGACCGAAGAAACCCAAACCTACACCTATGCTGATCTGCACCGCGAGGTCAATCGCTTCGCCGCAGTGATGCAAGCGCAAGGGCTGAAAAAAGGCGACCGGGTGATCATCTACATGCCGATGATCGCCGAAGCGCTGTTCGCTATGCTGGCCTGCGTGCGGTTGGGTGCGGTCCATTCTGTGGTGTTCGGCGGATTCGCCGCTTACAACCTGGCGGTGCGCATCGACGACGCCAAACCCCGATTGATGATCACCGCCGACGCCGGTATGCGCAACGGCAAGCCGGTGCCGTACAAGCATCTGGTCGATGAATCGTGCAGCTTGGCCAAGTTCCCGCCGGAGAAGGTGATTATCGTCAACCGGGGCCTGGCCCAGGGTATGCCGATCACCGAAGGCCGCGATCTCGACTACGCCACCCTGCGCGCCCAGCACATGGACGCCGAAGTTCCAGTAGTCTGGCTGGAGTCCAACGAACCCAGCTACATTCTCTACACTTCGGGCACGACCGGGATTCCCAAGGGCGTGCAACGCGATACCGGCGGTTACACAGTGGCGCTGGCCTCGACGATGAAATATCTGTACGCGCTCCAGCCCGGCGAAGCGATGTTTACCACCTCTGACATCGGCTGGGTGGTCGGTCACTCCTATATCGTCTACGGGCCGCTGATCAACGGCTCGACCACCATCGTCTATGAGGGCTTGCCGACCCGGCCCGACGCCGGCATCTGGTGGAAGATCGTCCAGGATTATCAAGTGCGCTCGATGTTCTCCTCGCCGACTGCGGTGCGGGTACTCAAGTCGCAGGATCCCAAGTACATGAAAATGTACGATCTGTCCTGTCTGCGCTATTTGTTCCTGGCCGGCGAACCGCTGGATGAGCCGACTTCGCGCTGGATTACCGACGCCCTGCAAATTCCGGTGGTTGACCACTACTGGCAGACCGAAACCGGCTGGGCGATGCTCACCTACCTGCCGGCGGTGGATCTGAAGCCGAACCGCTTTGGTTCGCCGGGCTTTCCCAACTACGGCTACAACATCCGCGTCATCAACGAATCCACCGGTCAGGATACCGAGGCCAACGAAAAGGGCGTACTGGTGGTCGTGCCGCCGCTGCCGCCGGGCAACCTGTCTACGGTGTGGGGCGACGACAAGCGCTTCGTCAAGAGCTATTTCTCCAGCTTCAAGGATTTGCTCTACAGCTCGTCCGACTGGGCGGTGCGCGATGAAGACGGCTATTACTTCATTCTTGGCCGCACCGACGATGTGATCAACGTTGCCGGTCATCGTCTCGGCACCCGCGAGATCGAAGAAGCGGTGCAAGCCCATCCGGCGGTCGCCGAAGTGGCGGTGATCGGCGTGGCCGACAAGCTCAAGGGTCAGGTGCCGGTTGGATTCTGCCGGTTGAAAGACCCCACCCAGCTTGAAGCGTCAGGCGCGGTCGAGCGCATGGAGAAGGAAATCATCAATAAGGTGCAGGACTTGCTCGGCCCGGTGGCTAAACCGCATAAGATCCACTTCGTCACGGCATTGCCCAAGACCCGTTCCGGCAAGCTGTTGCGGCGTTCGATCCAGGCGCTGGCGGAAGGCCGCGATCCTGGCGATCTGTCCACGCTGGACGATCCGAACTCGCTGGAAGAAGTGCGGCGCGCCGTCGAACAACATTGATGAAAAACTCCCGCCATGCACTGGCGGGAGGCGCTGCGATTACAAAAGCCCTTTCCCGGTTGGGGAAGGGCTTTTATACATCCGGGCGCGGCGCTGTAACGCCGATCAACGTTTTGTCTAACCGACGCTGCCTTCCAGCTTCAGTTCAATCAACTTCTGCGCCTCGACGGCGAATTCCATCGGCAGCTCTTTGAATACTTCCTTGCAGAAGCCGTTGACGATCAGGCTGACCGCATCTTCGGCGCTGACGCCGCGTTGTTTGCAGTAAAAAATCTGGTCTTCGCTAATCTTCGAGGTGCTGGCTTCATGCTCGACCTGGGCGCTGGGATTCTGCACATCGAGGTAGGGGAAGGTGTGGGCGCCGCATTGATCGCCCATCAGCAGCGAGTCGCATTGCGAGTGATTGCGGGCGTTTTCCGCAGTTGGCAGGATTTTGACCAGACCGCGATAGGCGTTTTGCCCGCGCCCGGCGGAAATGCCCTTGGAAACGATGGTGCTGCGGGTATTCTTGCCGATGTGGATCATCTTGGTCCCGGTGTCGGCCTGCTGATAATCGCGGGTCAGGGCTACTGAATAGAACTCGCCGACCGAATTTTCCCCGCGCAGGACGCAACTGGGATATTTCCAGGTAATCGCCGATCCGGTTTCCACCTGGGTCCAGGAAATCTTGGAATTGCGGCCCCGACATAAGCCGCGTTTGGTGACGAAGTTGTAAATGCCGCCCCGGCCTTCGGCGTCGCCCGGATACCAGTTCTGCACTGTGGAGTATTTAATCGTGGCGTCGTCCAGCGCGATCAGCTCGACAACCGCAGCGTGCAGTTGGTTTTCATCGCGTTGCGGCGCGGTGCAGTTATGAACCGCAACGCCACGCGCTGTATAAGTATGGGTTTCCGCCACATCGAGATTAAAAACCGGACCCTCGAACGGTTCACGGGAAATTTCCCGGATCGGAACCAGGAAATGGTTTTCCGTAGTGCGCACCATATCCCACTTTTTATCATCGGTATGGCCAATTTGATAAAGCGGTTGGCGATGAATCACCTGGTCGGATTGATTGGAGAACTTTCCATCACCGCCCGGACGAATCTGAATCCAAGCGTGAACGCCGGTTCGATTCAATAGCATTTGCACCTGCCGCGCTAATATCTCGGACGTTGTGCAATAACGGATCATCCGTGAATTTTGCCGGTCGCAAACATTACCATCACCGGCTAAATAAGCGTCGAGGAAAATCCTGAGTTGCCGAAGCGGCAAATGCATGACTTCCGAACTTAGTGCTTTGGTGCTAGCGCCTTTGCCGCAATGACGGGTAAACCATTCTGCATAGTGTGGAGAATAAAAGGCGATTCCGGTGCCATGACGATCCGGTTGTTCAGTGACATAAGCCCGTTTGCCAGTGACGTTTTCCACCAACTTCCGCACCCGCTCGACTAATGCCGTCTCATGCAGGCCAAAGGACAGTTGATTGGTATGCTGGCCGTTCGCCTTATTGAAATAAGTGCTGCCTTCCGCCAGGTAATAACCTAGCAACTCGACTTCTTCATCAGTAAAAAAGGTCGTTTCCACCGATTCCTGTATTTTCAGGCGGGGAACCAGAACAAAATCGCCTTTCTCCAGTTCACCGGCAGGCAACCAGCGAGGCTCCGCCCGCAACAATTTCTGCGTATCCACTTCGGGCAACCAGTCCTTACGGGGCGTGCGCGGTTTTAACACATCCTCCCGTTTGATGGCCAACACCGGATGTTCCGGCGTCACCCGAAAAGCGTTGTAGTTTGAGACCGGCTGAATACGCACCATCTCGCCCGTGTATTGACGGGTCATGGCGGCCCGCACCGGTTGGGGTTGCCCCAAATGGTC
>JBDHRB010000024.1:0-12212 GCA_039807355.1 Candidatus Competibacteraceae bacterium | reverse complement strand
GACATCTCTAAGAACGAAAGCAAAGATCCGGCCTTCGTTTCGCTAAACCCGAATGGCCGCATACCTGCGATCATCGATCCGGCTGGCCCTGACGGCCAGCCCATTGGCATATGGGAAACCGGTGCGATCCTCATCTATCTGGCCGACAAGACGGGGCAGCTCATCTCAACAACACCCGCCCAGCGGTACGAGACTCTGGCCTGGGTGTTCTTTCAGGTGTCGGGCGTTGGGCCGACCTTCGGACAGCTAGGCTTTTTCCTGCGATTTGCCGGCAAGGACTATGAGGACAAGCGACCTCGGCAGCGCTTTGTTGATGAATCCAGGCGTCTTCTCGGGGTCCTGGATCACCGGCTGGAGGGCCGCGAATGGATTGTCGATGATTACTCGATCGCGGACATTGCGACGTTTGGCTGGGTGAATGCGCTGGTCGAATTCTACGCAGCGGGCGACATCCTCGGCCTAAGCAGCTATTCGAACGTGCAGGCATGGCTCGAACGCGGGCTGGCGCGACCGGCTGTACAGCGTGGCCTGCGAATTCCTGCGAGGCCTGCATGACCATTATCGCCGCATATTATTACAACGAAGGTAAGCGAGTCCGTGAAATCAGGCTCGATGAGCACGTCGAACTAAACGAGAATCGCTCGGGCTTCTGCTGGATCGCGCTTAGCGAGCCCACCGCAGACGAACTCAGCGCGATCCAGACGACGTATAACCTCCATCCTTTGGCGATCGACAACGCCATGCACCCGCTGTGCCCGCCCAAGCTCGAGGTCTACAACGATGAGTTGTACGTCGTCGCCCAGACCGCCGAGCTGGTCGGCGACCGGATCAGCTACGGCAAGATGGCGATCTTCACCGGTCACAATCACCTTATCACCGTGCGGCACGGCAATGCCGGAGCGCTGGGCAAACTTCGGGAGCAACTCGAGGCATCGCCGACGCAGTTCGGCAAGGGTGTCGACTATGTGCTGCACGCGATCTTGCACCGAGTGGTCGACCAGTATCTGCCCATCTTCGAAATGATCGAGGACGACGTCCTGGCGATGGAGCGACGGTCGCTGCACGATTTCCTCGGGCCAGAAGAGGTGGCGCGAATCTTCGAACTAAGGTCCGAACTCACGCGGTTCCAGCGCACGCTCGGGGCTATGGCCGAGCTGGTGCGAAAGCTCGTTCGCGGCCACTTTCCCTGCATCAGCGCCGAAATGACACCATATTTCCACGACGTCGCGGACCATGTCCACCGCGTGCAGTCCATGGTCGACGGCCTCCTGCTTGTCCTGTCCACGGTCTTCGAGGCCAGCAGCCTTCTGGAAGCGCAAAGGATCGGTGTGGTCACTCGCCAGCTCGCGGCCTGGGCGGCGCTCTTGGCGGTCCCGACGGCGATCGCCGGAATATATGGCATGAACTTCAAGCACATGCCGGAACTGGACACGCCATATGGCTACTTCGTCGTGCTCGGAGTGATAGCGGTGTTCTGCCTTCTCCTATTCATGCGCTTCAAGAAGGCCAAGTGGCTATGAGTAACGCACTTCGCGAGCTTCTCCGTCCGCCGAGTCACAGCGCGCTTTGTGCGCGAGCGTGTCCAATCCAGTTCAAGATGAAGGTGCTTCCATGACCTCCCAGGTGACCGACGTTCTAGAAGCAGTCCAGTCATTCATCGCCAAAGGCTATGACCGCGAATACCGCGTCAAGGACGGCAATCTCGTCGATCTCGAACTAGGGTCAACCCTCGATGCATGCAGCATTCGCGTCGATGCGGCGTTGCGCCTCGAGAGCGGGGACGACGGCGAAGATGCCTCCAACATCTACGCGATCACCGATCCGGCGACAGAGCATAAAGGCCTGTTGATCGACGCCTTCGACGTGTTCCACGAAATCTGCCCCCGCGACTTGTCCGAGCGCCTTGTGGCGCATCGGGAAACAGCACCGGCAGGTGACCAGGACGCGCCGAGCAAGCACGGACTACGGAAAGTCTACAAGAGCGAGTTTCACAGCGATCCCGAGCGTTACGTTCTGCGCGAGGGCTTTCCAGACTTCCCGCCATGCCCTTTCGGCCAATCCTTCAGCATCCTCGGCTTCGATACCGCCGAGCAGGAATATGTCTGGCTCGTCACGAGCATCATTCGAGATCCTCGGCTGATCAGGGTTCCATACCAGGGCGAAGACGTCATCAGCGACGAATAGCGGTGTCGCTTAGCCGGAAAGGCTGGCCTTCCTGGCCCACACATCTGCAGGCTGAACTTTAAGAACATCGAAAATTAGGAGGTGATTATGGACTGGAACAAGGACCACATACGAGAAACTATGCTCTTGCTGGAGACAGCAGCGTTGCACAGCGCTCGCGAAAACTACCTGGACTATGTCTCTACCGCTCGGCTCGATCGGAGCGAACCGATCGAAAACGACGAACTAGCTCAGGCCGAGGTCGCGAGCGACTTCGCTGAAGCGCTCGATGACACGCTCCATGACTACGCCAATAAACTCGAAAAGCTCAGGACGATCGATTTCGGCCCCAAGTTGGCCGTCAACGAAGGCGCTGTCGTCAAGCTGTCCGGCCGCCACTTTGTGATCGCGGTGTCAACGAGCAAGTTTACCTGTCAGGGGCGTGAGCTCATGGGCATTTCCACGATGGCGCCGATCTTCGAAGCGATCGAGGGTGCCCGAGCCGGGGAGACCGTGCAGTTCAACGGCCGGGACCTCACCGTAGAAGACGTGGAATAAAGCCCTCCACCGCAGCCGGCGCGCTAGTGCCGAACGCCCTGCATCTCTTTCTGCATGCATACGGTCACTTGCAGCCGCGTTGACCTGGCTCATCAAAGGCAAACTCATGACAACACCTTCATTCTTCATCACCCCCGGATACGGGACGCGCCTGCATGACGCGCTTCATTATTCTCAGGCAATGCGCATTGGTGACCGCGTGGAGATCTCCGGACAGGGCGGATGGAACGACGATCTCGTCATTCCGGAGTCGATTGAGGAAGAGATCGAGCAGGCGTTCAAGAACGTGGAACGGACGCTCGCGACCGCCGGAGCACGCTGGCCGCATGTGGTCCACGTCAATTCCTATCACGTCGGTGGATTCCCTCCCGTGATCAACGAAACAATGGCCAAGCTGTATCGCCACTACATGCCCGACCGCGCTCCAATCTGGACGCAGTTGGGAATCGAAGCGCTGGGGCTTCCAACCATGCGTATCGAAATTCGCGTAACAGCTATCATCGCCTGACCCCGCGGTTCGTGCAGGCGCCGTGCCGCGCTAATCCCGCACGCCCTGCGCCCGCTTCTCCATGCATATCATCGTATCGAGAGATCCGGTTATCATCGGCGTGCTCGGAGAACGGGGGGCCGCCTTGGCCTGGTTGGCGCGCCTCGGCTGCCTGCGGGCGATGGCCAGCACTGCCAGGAGCGTGAGCAACGCCGCCGCATAAAGGAACAGGCCGCCAGGGCCGACGATATTCATTGCAGCTGCTCCTATTAGGGGGCCAGCGGCTGTCCCGATCCCGTTGAGCAACAGAAGCCCGCGCGCGGTGCCGAGTAGCCGACCGGCCGGAAGATCGTCGTTTGCGACGGCGAGACACAACGAATAAATCGGGATGCCAAAGCCGCCGAACAGCGCACCTGCCGCAAGGAGCAGCGGCAGAGGCGCTTCCACCGCCAACGCTACGCCGATGGCAGACGCTGCGGACGCCAGCGCCGCACCGGCGATGACAAGATTCCGGGGCACTCGATCCGAAAGCCAACCGAGTGGCCAATGGAAGGCGAGCGTTCCACCAAGAACCGCAGCCATGAAGGCGGAGATACCGCCCACATCGAGGCCGATGCTCTGGGCGAAGTTCGCGCCCATGCCCCAGAAACCACCGATAGCCAGGCCGGCCAGGAAAGCGCCAGCCGCAGCGAGAGGTGATACGAGGACGAGGTCCCTGAACGCGACCCATTCCTGTTCCACCTGGGCCGGCGGATGACTGGGCAGCAAGGTGATCGGAACCACCGCCGCTGATATCAGCAGCGACACGATGAGGAACAATGTCACGTCGGCGGGCGGTGCGATGTTGAGTAACGCCTGCCCGATTGCCCATGAGCCCATAGAGACAACTCCGAATATCGACAGGAGCTGCCCGCGTGTGGATGGCAATGCGTGGGCGTTGAGCCAACTCTCCGTTGCGAGGATCATGCCCGCGTAGGCGAAGCCGGTAATCAGGCGAAGCGGCATCCAGGCGATCGGCTCCACGAACGCCACATGGAGAAGGGCGGTCATCGAGGCAATGGCCGCGAAGCCGGCGAAGGTTCTGACATGTCCCACGGAGACGATGATCGGTGGCAACACGAGCGCGCCGATCGTGAAACCCGCGAAATAGAAGGACATCATCGCGCTGATCGCGCCGGTCGAGAACCCCTTATGGCCGGCTCTCACGATCAGGAGCGTGCTCAGCAGGCCATTGCCCAGCAGCAGAGCGGCGACGCTCAGCAGCAGCGCCGCCACCGGCGCGAGAACGAGGCCGCGCTTGCCCGCCGACCTCATGGTATCCATCGCCGGGCTCGTTCTCGGGCCTGACTTGAGGGTTGATACTCTGCCGCACTGATGAACTGGTCGAATGCTTCGCACCAGATGACGACCGTGTTGTAGTCACGGACATCGATGCCGGCAGGCACCTCGACGATGAAGCCGTTGAACGTCTTCACATCGCCCACGCGGACTGATCTGTCCTTGATTAGGAGAAAGGCCTCCTTCGTGTCGACGAAACGTGGTGCGAGGTAGAGCTTGTAGTCGGGACCAGGGGCGAGGCGCCCGATATGGGCGATACGGTCGCGCGAGACCCGGATCTCGCCTTCCCCCCAGTGAAGCAGGTCGCTGCCTTTGAGATCGCGGGCCAGACGCCCTGCGTAGAGCGTCTCGGCTGAGATGGTCCGCAAGGCCGCCGCGTCCGGGGCCTGGGGGGCGGTCAGGATCGGCAGCGTGTAGACACCGCCCGCGAAGCCCATGGCGAGCATCGCGAGATGGGTGGCAATCAGGATGACCCAGCGCCGCATCGGTTACACCAGCTCCAGTCCCTTCACGAGCTGATCGGCGTCGAGATGGAAGTCCGAGAATACGATGCGGCCGCCAGCGTCCATCACGGAGAACCAGGGCGTTCCCCGCGTGCGGTAGTCCTCCATGAAGGTGGGAAGCGTCGCGCCGGCAGGTGGCTCGTCCTGACCGAACGCGACAGGAAGCGCATACTTGAGCTGGTTCACGCGCAGCTTCTCGAAGGTGTTCTCATCCGCTCCTTCGAAGACGGTCTGGATCACCGCGAAGCCCACGCCCTTGGCGCTCAATGCACCATGCAACCTTTGTAGCGTCGGAAATCCATGCAAATGGCAGCCACGGCACCAGTGCTGGAAGGCGAAGAGGACTTTCGGGCCGGTGCCGAGATCCGACAGCTTGAGCGGCGCGATGCTTTCTCCATCCGCGCCAATCCATCTCTGCACCCGCAGCTCGGGGGCTTGTCGTTCGTCGACGCTCATCTGATCCTCCAATTCCGATGCAGAAGTCCGATGAGTGGTCGCGTGTGGCGATGGCACGCGAACCTCACCGCCTTGATCCCCTACAGGTTGTAGGATGCGAGTTCGCCGACCGATACCTCGTGGCCAGCCCCGCCGTTCTTCCGTCGGTGTGTCACCGCCGCCCCTCAATGACAAAGGCGCGATAGCGGGAACCGGCAAAACGGTGCGCAGCGATGGTTTGGTAGGCGGGGCTATGATACCAATCACGGGCGGCCTGCATCGTCGGGAACCGCAAAATTACGGCCCCTTCGACGGGCGGCCCCTCCAAATGCTCCATCGCGCCATAAGCGGCGAGAAAGGTTACGTCGTGGCCATCGAACGATGGGCCGACGCCTGCAGAATAGGTTGCGAGTTCTTCCGGATCGGTGGTTTCTTCGCGGGTGAAGACGACGAACGCTTCCATCTTAAAGTCTTTCATAAGGTCGCATCTGCAGGCCACCGCCGCTGGCGATGGCCTTAAAGTCGTCAGGCTGGCAGCTCGAACCCGATTTTCGTGAGTGCCTCGACGCACGCATCCTGATCCTGCTGATAGTTGCCTCCGGAGATGCCGATCCCGCCGATCAACTTCCCGTCTTCCAGGATCGGATAGCCTCCGCCGACAGCGACCATCCGGGGGCGATAGGCCAGCGGCGCCACTTTTGGATCGTTCGAAACATAGTCGTTCCAGACATGGGTGGGGTACCCAAACGAGGCGGAACTCCAAGCCTTGTCGATGGCAACATCGACGGTGAGAAACGGCGCGTCATCAGTGCGCTCGAACGCGCGCAGGTTACCGGTGGCGTCGACGACGGCGACCGCAGCCGGGATGCCGATTGTACGTGCCGCGGCGATCGCCGCGTCGATGAGGGCGACGGCGGTTTCGCGGTTGATCGAGGCGGTGGCAATGGATTTCGTCATGAAATTTCCTTCGCCGTGGCGTAATCCGTCCGGCGTTCTTGAGGTTAGAAAAGACGTTCGGCGGTGGCAGTCATCAGAAGCCTTCGAGGACAATCTTGCCTCTTGCCGCGCCACTTTCGATCAGTGCGTGCACCGTCTTCAGATTGGCGGCATTAATTGGCGACAATTTTTCGGTTAGCGTCGTGCGAATTTTGCCGTCGTCCACCAGCACCGCCAGCGAATTGAGGATCTTGCCCTGCTCATCCATGTCGGGCGTGCCGTAGAGCGACCGTGTGAACATCAGCTCGTGGTGGATCGACACTGCCTTGCGCTTGAACAGCATGACGTCGAGCGCCTTGGGATCGTCGATGAATCCGAACCGTCCTTGCGGGGCGATCAGTTCGGCGATGTCGGATGCATGCTGCTCGGTATGCGTGGTCGAGAACACGAAAGCGGGAGCGCCGATGTTGAGCTCGGCAATCTGTGGCGCGAGCGGCCGAGAGTGGTCGATGACATGATGAGCCCCAAGCCCTTTAACCCACTCCTGGGTTTCCGGCCGAGAGGCGGTGGAGATGACGATGAGATCCGTGCGCTGTCGAGCGATCTGGATGGCGATCGACCCGACCCCACCCGCACCACCGATGATGAGGATCGCCGCCGCCCCGGGAACGGGCTTCGTCACGTCCAGGCGATCGAACATGGCTTCCCAGGCCGTCAACGTCGTGAGTGGCAGCGCCGCCGCTTCCGCCCAGTCGAGCGACGCGGGTTTACGACCGACGATCCGGGCGTCGACGAGATGGAACTCCGCATTGGTGCCAGGCCTTATGAGCGATCCGGCATAATAGACCTCGTCGCCTACCGCGAACTGCGTCACGTCGGGGCCGACCTCTTGCACGATCCCGGCCGCATCCCATCCCAGCACTTTCCAATCGCCATCAGCGGGCGGCGTGCTGCTGCGGATTTTGTAGTCGACCGGGTTGACCGAGACAGCCTTCACCTCAACCAGGATATCGCCTCCTTCAGCGACAGGCCGAGGCAGATCAATGTCGACCAGAGAGGCGTCCTCGGCGATGGGTCCCGGAACCTTGTAACCAACGGCTTTCATCGGTGTCTCCAGCTTGCTGTATCCTGAAGTCTTATCGATCAGATCGAAATTTCTTCCGAAATATACTCAGGATTTAAAGATTTCGCGTGTCAGACTATGAAGGTATGCGCGCAACATATCCAATAGCGGTACGACATAGTTTCCATACCTCGGAGCCGGATTCAGAAGTTTATCGAAAATAGCGGTTTATTGCTGTTCGGCGGGTGAGCATCCGGATGGAGGCGATAAGCGCCCAAGCGGTTGAGGAGTCGACCTCTCAGCGGTCGCGTTGGCAGGGGCGATCTCGCCCGCCGGTCTCACACCAACGTTGGCAAGCGACGGCGTCCGCTCGAAATCCGCTGACGGGGATACGCCTGCAATGCCGATTCGAAGCTATCGAAACTATAGCTACAGGGTATTGGGAAATCATACTGGACTGACGCTATAGTCTTCACGCATAACCACGACTCAAAATGGTCCAACACTTTTCTCTACGCTAATAGAGAATCCGGTATTCTGATTTTCAGTGAATTGGCTCGTTCGGCGGTTGTGCGCGCAAAGATCTTTTACAGAATTCTGAACTGAATCAGGTTCTGGTCTGTCGTGACAAGCAAGGGGGTTTCGCTATGGTCACCAGAGGTTTCACAGGCCGCGGTCCAGGCGGCGACCAGTCCGATCGGATACCGCCGGGTCAGCATCTCGTGGAGAATTTCCCTGTTCTGACGGCCGGGCCAACGCCGAGCGTGGAGCCCTCCGATTGGAAATTCACCGTCAAGATCGGTCCGAAGCCCGTCAAAGTGTGGAACTGGAGCGAGTTCAACGCCCTACCGAAGACCAAGATGACCCGAGACATTCACTGCGTCACGTCCTGGTCCAAGCTGGATACCGCCTGGGAGGGCGTACTCATCGAAGACATCCTTGCAGATGCAGGGCTCGATCGGCCCACCGATTTCGTCTTGGCGCACTGCTACGATAATTACTCGACAAACGTCCCGCTGGCGGATCTGCTCTCCGGGAAAGCGATGGTCGCCCTCAACTATGCGGGCAAGCCGCTTCCCCGCGATCATGGAGGGCCGGCGCGTCTTCTGGTTCCGCACCTTTACTTCTGGAAGTCCGCCAAATGGGTGAACGCGCTGCAATTCACAACGCGTGACGAGGCGGGCTTCTGGGAGCTGCGCGGCTATCACATCTATGGCGATCCGTGGCGCGAGCAGCGATACACCAATGACTGAAAACGGCGCGCAAATCGCGTGGCAGTCATGCGTGATCGACGAAATCGTCCAGCAAACCCCGAGTATCAAGAGCTTCTTCCTTCGGTTGAGCAAACCGTTCGCGCACATCGCAGGGCAGCACGTCGATGTCCGGCTGACCGCGCCCGGTGGCTACAGTGCGATGCGGAGTTACTCGATTGCGTCTTCGGCAATCTCGTTCCCGACGGTCGAGCTCGCTATCGAGCGCCTGCCGGATGGCGAAGTTTCGCCGTTCTTCCACGATGTCGCGGCGATCGGAGACGAAATCGAGCTTCGTGGTCCGCTCGGCGGCCATTTCCTATGGCCTGAACCTGCCATAGACCCAGTGCTGTTGATCGGGGCAGGCTCCGGCCTCGTGCCGTTGATGGCGATGATCCGGCAGCGCCGCGCACTAGCCCAGGTCGTGCCGACAGCGCTGCTCCTGTCCGCACGAACCGCTGAAGACGTTCTCTTCTCAAAAGAGCTTCATTCCATCGAATGCAGCGATCCGGCATTCGCCTTGGCGCTGGCAATTACGCGCGAGAACCCGATCCGCGCATCGGACTTTGCGCGACGGATCGACGGCGTGATGGTCCAAGAAGTTCTGGCCCGGCTTCACCGAAAGCCCACACAAGTATTCGTTTGCGGGTCCAACGGTTTCGTCAACATCGCGACCGAGGGCGCGCTGCTGGCCGGCCTGGACCCCTCCATTGTCAAAACCGAGCGCTACGGCGGCTAGCGGCGCAAGCTACTTCGCGTCCCGCCGATCGTGGACGTGCAGCCCACGGATTAATTTTGGAGATCATCATGAGCCGCTTTGCCGAACCCGTCTTCATTGCCGCTGGCCTTCGGACGCCTTTCGGCCGCGGCGGAGGCGCGTTGGCTGCCTACGATGCCATCTCTCTGTCCGTGCCTGTCGTGCAGGCGATGGCGGCGCAGGCGGAGCCTGATCTCCTCGTCTGGGGAACCGTGATCCCGAATTTGGGCTGGAGCAATATTGCTCGCGAAACCTGGCTTGATGCCAAGCTCAATCCGACTGTTCCGGCGTTCTCCGTCGTCCTGGCATGCTCGACCAGCATGACGGCGACCTTCGCTGCGGCAGGGATGCTGGGCGGAGGAACCGACCTCACCATGGTCGGCGGGTCCGAAGTCATGAGCCGGCCGTCAATCGCCCTGACGGCCGATGCATCGAAGCGGCTCACCGACCTCTTTGCGCAGGATGCGACCGCCGCGCTTGCCGCCCTCCAGTCTCTGACTCCACGAGACTACGTGCTCCCCACAAAGGGCTGGGCAAACCGGATCACCGGAAGGACGATGGGTGATCATATGGAGGAGACCGCCAAGGCTTGGCGGGTCTCGCGCGTCGCGCAGGATGATTGGGCGCTCAAGAGCCACCAGCGGGCAGTCGCTGGTTGGGAACGTGGCTTCTTCGACGATCTCGTGATTTCGCTGCCTGAGCTGGCGCGCGATGCGAACCCGCGCGCCGATACGTCGCCCGAACGGCTGGCCGCACTCAAGCCCGCCTTCGATCGCGACAGCGGGAGGGGAACCCTGACCGCCGGCAACAGCTCACCGATTACGGATGGAGCCGCCGGGTGTTGGGTCGCTACCGAAGCCGGTGTGGCGAGACTCCCGGCGGGCACCCCCTACGCGCGGCTCGTCGACTACGAGATCTCTGCCGTCGATCTCCACACCGAGGGCCTGCTGATGGCGCCCTCCTATGGCATTCCGCGCCTGCTCGCGCGGCATCAACTCAGCTTCTCCGACATCGCACTCTGGGAAATCCACGAAGCCTTTGCAGCCCAGGTCCTGGCGAACGTCGCGGCCATCACCGATCGGGAGTGGGTGCGCGCGACAGCCGGTGTCCAGGCGGCTATGGGCGATTTTGACTGGGACCGCGTCAATCCCAATGGAGGCTCGGTCGCCCTGGGTCATCCGTTCGGCGCTACAGGCGCGCGCGACCTCAGCCAGGCGGTAAAGGAACTTTGGGCCATGCCGCCCGGATCGCGCGCAATCGTCAGCATCTGCGCCGACGGCGGTCAAGGCACAGTCGCCCTCCTCGAACGCGGCTGACGGTAGATCAACGCCATGACAGCGATCCGCTTCCAACTGTCGGAGACGCGATATGACAACTGATGTGCTGCTGTACATCACGAACTGATGCCCGTTCTGCCGCCGGGCGAAGATGCTCCTCGAGGAGAAGGGCGTGCAATGGAAGGAACTCGATATCGAGGCGGATCCGGTTCACCGGCAGGCCATGACGGAAGCGTCGGGTCGAAACACCGTGCCGCAGATCTTCATCAACGGCACGCATGTCGGTGGCTCCGACGAGCTTTTCGAGCTCGATGTCAGAGGCGAACTCGACAAACTCCTGGGGCGCACGCCGCCCGCCATCTGAGGGGGTGCGGCCTTGGGGCAGACAGCCCGCAAGCCCCGTGCCGGTTGATGAATACGAAAGGAGAGTCCGTTGGTCTCAGCTATCTGGAATGACGCCACCATCGCCACAAGCAACGAGACGGTCGTCGTCGAGGGAAACCACTACTTCCCACCGTCGGCAGTCGATTTTGGCCTGCTTGAGATGAGCCCGCACACGTCCGTCTGCCCGATCAAGGGCACCGCGCGCTACTTCCATGTGCGTGTGGGAGACGCGCTCAACGTGAACGCAGCCTGGACCTATCCAGATCCGACGCCAGGCGCCGAGGGCATCCGGGATCATATCGCCTTCTGGAAAGGCGTGGAGGTTGCGTAGCAGGCGGACAGGTGGCGGCCTCAGCGCCATGTGCAAGCGCCCGCGGGACGGCTTTTCCGCCCATCCCAGGCCGCGTCGGCTACAGGGCTCCGCCCCGGACCTTCTCCGCGGACTGGCGCCGAGGGCCTCGGACCCTTGGGCTTCTGTCGAATCAAGACGACTGGATTGAGATGGAGCATGCCGAGTTCGATGCCGCCTTCGCGCAGCTTCCCGAGGGATACAGCGAAGGCGCCTACGAAGGCCGGCGTTTCGGCGTGACTGTCCGGCGATCCGGTGACGGACGTCGCAACAGCCTGTTCGCCAGGGAGTTGGCCGGGACCGACATTGTCAGCTTCAACCTCTATCGCGTTACATCAGATAGAACATTGCTGAAGCCGTGCGAGATGTCCGCCGAAAAGGTCGTCGCGTTCGTGCTGGATTTCCGACCGGCCCCCTGACGGGCAGGTGGAGGTCCCGGCCGACCGGTCCGCCTGCGACGCCCGGCCCCCCAAGACTGCGCATGTCGCTCAAAGGTATCAAAACTATAGCCACCGGCCATTGGACTTCGTCTGGCAATGAATTCATCTTCTATACATCGCCATCCGTGGGGGAATCGGTGCTGGATCCCGTGTAGCCAGATTGAGAAAGTCTAAGCGATGACGAACAACAATGCCCCTGCGCTTTCCCGGCGTCATCCTTGGCGCTGATGAGCCACCGTTCCCGCCATTGCTGAGACTGGTCGCCAACCAGC
>JBDHRB010000023.1:0-12430 GCA_039807355.1 Candidatus Competibacteraceae bacterium | reverse complement strand
AATTCGCGCACCGCCGGTTCCGCAGCACTGGCGCTTTTCAACAATTTGCCCAGCTCAAAATGCACGCGGGCTTGATCGTAAGATGCGCCGGGATAGGCGTCGGCTCCGGCTTCCTGACAGCAGCGCAGCAGTTGGCGAGCGGCCTGCATTGCTTCTTCCAGGGATTGATTGTCGCGCAGCCGTTCAATGCGCAGGCGTTCAGTTTCAAAACGGGTTCGGCTCCAGCCGGGCAAGGCTTGACCGGCGCGCTCGCGCATGGCGACCGTTTCCGCCAGGGCGGCGGAAACACCGAGATGGGCCAGTAAAGGCTCCAATTGGCTGGCCAGGCGGGCGGTTCGTTCCGGGACTGGATGCTGTTGGCAGTCGCGCAACAGCGCCAGCAGATTGGGCAGCTCCAGCCGCAACAAGCGCAGGGTGCGGGCGTTGTCTTTGAAGTATTGCTGATAAAGAAACGTCAGCAGATGCTCCATGGCCGCCCGCCAGCGTTTGCGCCATTCGCTGCGCTGCTCGGCGTTCAGTTGGCTGTTCAGATAGCTGGATAACGCCGGGTCGATGCGCAGGTGGCTATAACCGCCGTCTTCCGCAAGATTCAGGGCGATCAGTTGTTCACAAAGCGTATCGGTGGCCAAACTGTCAAGCTCCAGAGCGTGACCCAGCGCCAGGCGATGGATTCCGCCCTTGACCAAGGCCAGGATCGCCAGGCGCTGCCGTTCAGCGACGGAGAGCCGGTTCAGAGCCAGTTCTACCCCCAGATACAACGGCCATTGCAGATCGTCGCTTTGCCGGCGCAGCAGTTCAGCGCGGATGGTGCGCAGGTGTGCGAGGGCGGCGCTGACGCCCTGGGCGCTGATTTCATGCGCCAGCCGCCGCAACGCGCCGGGATGACCGCCGGCCAGCGCAACCAGTTCGCGCAGGGTTTGAAAGCCTTGCTGGCGGTTATCGGCGGCTGGCGGGATTTCGCCGGCGGCGGTCAAGGTCCGGCTCATCAAGGTAATCGCGTCCTGTTCATCCAGCGGCCCAAGTACTATTTCCCGCCAGGGCGTGGCGAAGGCCGGCGGCCCAAGGCGACCTAGACCGAGCAGGCGCAGTTTGGGCGCTTCGTTGAGCAGTTTCTTCCAGAAACGCTCGAATGCTTCATCCTGTTCCGCAGGCCACTGTTCGAGTTGATCGAGTACGATCAACACCGCCTGATCGTGCAGGGCTTGCGCTAGGTGATCGACCGCCCGCCACAGGTTCGGATAGCTGGCGACCGTCCAGTGCCGACCATTGGGCAACAGTTGTTGGCCGAGGCTTTCCACCAGGGTATGCGGTTCGCTGGCGTCTTCATCGCTGGCATAGGCGATCTGCGGATAGTGGCGGCAACGCATCAGCCAGTCGGCCAGCGCCGTCGCGGTAGCAGTTTTGCCGCAGCCTCCCGGCCCACGGATAAAGACCGCGCTGTGCTGAACCAGCAACCGTTCCAGGATCAGCAGGCTGCGCCCGCGCCCGACAAAACCTATCGGCGACGGTTCCGGCAGGCGTCCGCGTGAAGCGGAACCAGTTGGTTGCAGCAGGCGCCGCCATAAATCCAGCGGCGGGCGCAGAATCAGGCGCGGGTCTTGGGCGCCCAGGTACAGTTGCACAGTAAACCAGTCGTGGAGATGAACCCCGCCGCCGCCCAGGCCCTGAGCGCGATAGCTGTCGCTGGCCAGTCGGCGCTGGCCGGCAAACACCGCCTGGCTGATCCGGGCACCGCGCAACAATTCTTCATAGAACGCGCTCCAGAAGCGGCGCAGGGCATCGACTGGGGCGCTGGGATGCACGATCAATACCGCGGCGACCCCAGCATTGAGCAGGGTCGTCGCCAGTTGCACCGCGATGGGGCCAGCGCCAGTCAGCACCGCCAAGCGCAGCCGATAGGCCGCCAGCAGTGTAGCCAGCGCCGGGAACCCGAGAAATTCAGTTTCGCGGTATTTCATGCTGAAAAGTTCGGTGTCCGCCTCAAAAGCGAAGGCGGGCGGATCAGTCGCGGTAGCGAGCAGGCAGCCGTCGAGGTGCAGGGCGAAAAACGGGCGTCCGGCGGCCCAGGCTTGGTTTAAAGTCTCTTCCAACGCGGTCTGCGTGGGCGGGCGCAGGGTGCGCGCTTCAACCAGCGCCCCCAGGCTGTTCACCGCTTCAAATAGCGGCAAGGCTTGGCGTCGTGGGTCAGAATGGCCGGTCGGCTCGGTGTCCGGGCGCGGATTGACCAGTAACAGGCGCAGCGGAACCGGAGTTGGGGGCATGGCGGAACCGCCGCCCGGCAGGCGGCGTTGCAGCTCCACCGGCTGCTTGTTTTGCAGCAAAAACCCGGTGGCGTCGTGGAGCAGCTCCCAGGGCAGGGCCAGCAGCCGCAGCGCCTGGGGATCGTTCGGGTCAGCGCAGAGGATTAATCGACGTTCCGGGGCAGTCCGCCAGTGACTGAGCATCGGCTGTAGCGTCGGCTCCGCGAACAACGCTTGATAGAGGGAATGCCCGGATTCAGCCAGCAGGGTTTCGACCTGACGGGCGAATTGCCGCACCGGATCAATCGGCCAGCGCGGATGATCCTGCCAGTACCAGCGCAGGCTGCGCTCCGGGATGCAGCGGGGCCGGACGGTCATCCGCGCCTCGACGCACCCTGCGCCGTCGGGCAAATCCGCACTCAGGGTGATCTTGGCGGATGCATCGAGGGTGACGGTCAATTCCGCCGCCGAGGCGCGGTTGCGTTCCGCGTCGAACAGCGGTCGTGCCCCCAGAGCGGCCAGTAAATCGGGCAGCGCCGCGCCCAGACCCTCAGCGTCCAGACGGATCGGTGCGCTCGGCGGCAGGGGCGTAAACCAGCGGTGCAGCAGCGCCGGATCGACGCCGGGCAACAACAGCGGGATGACCCGGTAGCTATCGTTGCGGCGTCGTTCGGTTTCCTGGGCGATTTCGATTTCCCGGCGCAGCCAGGCCGGATCGCTGGTGTTCAGGCCGATGACCACGATGACCTGCTGGGCTTGTTCAATTGCCCAGCGCACGTCCGGCGCCAGCCGCTCGCCGCCGCGCAACTGGCGCGTATCGCGCCAGACCGACAGGCGGCAGGTTTCCAGCGCCAGCGCTAAATCCCCGGCAAAATCGTTTTCAGTGAAAGCGTGGCAAATAAATAGCGGAGCAGCGGCCATCGAGTGATTCCGGGCGACGAGCGACAGAAGCGATAAAGGCAGGGCGCATAGCGTAACGCAAAATTCGGCCTGGGGGGCTTGAAAATCAGCGCGGCAACCCCATTTCTTGATCGAAAGCAAAGGCGTTTGACCCAACGCCGAACCCTGAAACCGGAAAAAAGGAGGCGCAATTATGGCGATCATGCGCTATGAACCCTTGAATCTGCTGAATCAGCTACAGCGCGAAATGAACCGGCTGTTCGAGAGCAGCCGGATGGGCGATGAAGAAACCGGCCACCTGCTGGCGGATTGGGCGCCGGCAGTAGACATCAAAGAGGAGCCGAATCAATTCGTCATTCACGCCGATTTACCGGGCGTCGAAATCAAGGATATCGACATCACCCTGGAAAACGGCGTGCTGACCCTGAAAGGCCAGCGGGCGGCGGAAAAGAAAGAGGAAACGGAAAACTACCGGCGGATTGAGCGGGTGCGCGGCACCTTCCTGCGGCGCTTCTCGTTGCCGGACGCAGTGGATGCCGACAAGGTGGCGGCCAAGTGCAAGGATGGCGTACTGGAAGTGGTGGTACCCAAACGCGAAGCTGCTCAACCGCGCCGGATCGCCATTGAAAGCTGAGTGATCGGCGGATTGATTGAACCTGCGCCCTCCGCTGCAAGGCGGGGGGCGTTGTTTTTCCGGGGCCGGCGATGCGGTTAAACCGATTCGCGCACGATCTCCCCTAATCCCGCCTGCCGCAGCGCATCATTGAGTAATTGACGAATCTGGGCGGCAGTCTCCAGCGTCATCGCCTGTTGCGCCAAGAGACGGGCACCGTCCAGGGTGAAACTGCGAATCGCCCATTTGACCTGCGGCACGCTGACCGGACCGGCGCTGAGACTGTCAGCGCCCAGACCGAGCAGCAATAACGCCGCGCCCGGATCGGCGGCCATTTCCCCGCACAGATGCACCGGACGCTGGGCTTGATGACCTTCGCCAATCACATGGGCCAGGGTCTTGAGCATTGCCGGGTGCAGATTGTCGTAGAGACCGGCGACCCGGGCGTTGTCCCGATCCACCGCCAGCACATACTGGGTCAGATCATTGGTGCCGACCGACAGAAAATCCACCCGCCGCGCCAGTGATCCGGCCTGCCAGGCGGCGGCGGGCACTTCGATCATTACGCCAACTTCCGGGCGCGCTGCCGGCCAGCCTTCCTCCTGCAATTCCTGGCAGGCCTGATTCAACAGGCGCAAAGCCTCGTCCACCTCCTCGACGGTGGTGATCATCGGGAACAGCAGGCGCAGATTGTGCAAGCCGGCGTTGGCGCGCAGCATCGCCCGCAACTGGGTGAGAAACAGCTCCGGGTGATCCAGAGTGAAGCGCATCCCGCGCCAGCCAAGAAACGGGTTGTTTTCTTCGATTTTGAAATAGGGCAGGGTCTTGTCGCCGCCGATGTCCAGGGTGCGCATCACCACCGGCTGCGGGGCGAAGGCCGCCAGCATCCGCTGGTAGATTTGCCGCTGCTCGTCCTCGCTGGGAAAGGATTCGCGCACCATGAAGGCAAATTCAGTGCGATACAGGCCGACGCCCTCGGCGCCGCAGTGCTGCGCGGCGCTGATGTCGGTGAGCAAGCCAGCCTTGACGTAGAGCGGCAGGCGATGCCCGTCGCCGGTGACTGCCGGCAGATCGCGCAAGCCCTGTAGTTCTACGGTCAGTTGCGCGGCGGCGGCCAATAACTGTTGATATTCCTGACGCAAGGCCGAATCGGGGTGGAGATAAACCCGGCCCTGATCGCCATCGACGATGATCTCGCGGCCTTCAAAACGGCCCAGCGGTCGGTCGCCGAGGCCCATGACCGCCGGGATGCCCATGGCCCGGGCCAACAGGGCGACATGCGACAAAGCCGAGCCGCGCAGGCAGACAATGCCCGCCAAGCGTTCCGGCGGGGTAGCGGCCAGATGGGCGACGCTCATTTCTTCGGCAACCAGGATGCACGGTTCCGTGGTCGCTGCCATCGCCTGGACCACCGGTTCGGCGCGCAAATGATTTAGCACCCGCCGGCCCAGATCGCGGATGTCTTCGGCGCGGGCGCTCAGGTAAGGGTCTTCCGCCTGCTCCAGCAAACGAATCCGCGACTGAATCGCCTCGCGCCAGGCGGCGGGCGCCCAACAACCGTTGCGGATCCGGGTCAAGGCGTCATCCAGCAGGCTGTCGCTGTGCAGCAGCATCCGGTAGACGGTGAACAGCGCCTGTTCAGTGGGCGGCAGCAGCGGGGTCAGGCGGTCGCTGGCCTGGCGCAATTCATCTTCAACAGCGGCGATGGCGCTCTGAAGCGCGGTGATTTCCGCCTGCGCATCGCGGGCCGGACGGTCCGGCACATCGTCGAGATCGGCCAGCAAATGCGGGACGGTGACGAGGCCAATCGCCACGCCCGGCGCCCCGGCCACGCCCTGCAAGGCGCGCACGCCGCTGCTCAGGGGATTCAGCAGTTCCTGGGTAGCGCCGCTGAGAATGGCGTGATTGAGCGTGCTGGCCAGTTGCGCGGCGATGGTCACCAGAAAATCCATTTCGGCGGCGTGAAATTGGCGAATGGCGGTGTGCTGAATCGTCAACACCCCCAACACCCGCCGATATTGAATCAACGGCACGCCGAGAAAGGCGTGGTAATTTTCCTCGCTGACTTCACTGACCGGATGAAAGCGCGGGTGACTGGGCGCATCCGGCACATTCACCGGCTCCTGCCGTTCCGCGACCCATCCAATCAAGCCTTGCCGGCGTTGCAAACGCACCCGACCGACGGCGCGGGGATTGAGGCCGGCGGTAGCCATCAACACATATTCGCGGTTGTCTTCGTCGGCGAGATAGACGGTGCAGGCGGCGACTTGCATGGCATCCCGAATCCGGCTGACGGTGATCGCCAGCGCACTGGACAAATCCGGCGCGGCGCTGACATCCTGGACAATGCGGCGGAGGGTTTCGAGCATTGGCGAGCCATCCTTCGGAGACAAGGTTAAACAAGGCGATGACCGATCATGCGCCAACAGCGCCGCAATTCAGCCAGTCGCCCCGGTGAAAGCTGGTTAGAATAGAGCGACTGTAGCTGACTTTGGCCGATTGCTATGAATGCTCCGTTTTCTTTGACCTTGGACCCCAAGCGGGCCAGCCGCCTACTGCGCTGGGCGACTTACGCTTCGGTAGCCACCGCGACCGTGCTGATTGCCGCCAAACTGGCGGCGGCGCTGATGACCGGATCGGTCAGCGTGCTGGCGTCGCTGGTGGATTCGATGATGGACGCCGCCGCGTCGATGATTAACCTGCTGGCGGTGCATTATGCCCTGCAACCGCCAGACCGCGAGCATCGCTTCGGTCATGGCAAGGCTGAACCGCTGGCCGGGCTGGCCCAGGCGGCGTTTATCGCCGGCTCGGCGTTGTTCCTGATTCTGCACGCGGTGGATCGGCTGGTGCATCCGCAGCCGGTCAACGCCGGGCTGATCGGGGTCAGCGTGCTGGGCTTTTCCATGGCTGCGACCGGGGCCTTGTTGCTCTTTCAGCACCATGTCATCCGCTACACCCAGTCCACCGCGATCCGCGCTGATGCGTTGCATTACGCCACCGATTTACTCACCAACGCCGCAGTACTGGCGGCGCTGGGGCTGGCCCTGCTCGGCTGGCCCCTGGCCGATCCGCTGTTCGCCATTGGCGTAGCGGTATACATTCTCTACAGCGCCGGGCGGATTGGTTATGACTCAATCCAGTTGTTGATGGATCGGGAATTGCCGCCGGAGGTGTACGCCCGGATCAAGCAACTGGCGCATGACCATCCGCTGGTGCGCGGCGTGCATGACGTGCGCACCCGCTGTTCCGGGCCGACCTATTTTATTCAGTTGCATTTGATGCTGGATGATCGGATGCCGCTGGTTGAGGCGCATCGGGTAGCGGATGAGGTCGAGGCGGCGATTCTGGCCGCATTTCCCAACGCGGATGTGTTGATCCATGAAGACCCGGCCAGCGAAGCGCCGCCCTTGCCGGGATAAGGCTCGATCTGCATCACAACAGAGAGAAAAAAATCATGAGACCGCCTTTCTTCGCCGCAACGCTGCTGATTTTGATGCTTGGCTTGGCCGGCTGCGGGCCGATTTACGACACCCGTTATGACTTGACGCCGCCCAGCGACGAGGCCGGGCGCTTCTGCACCGTCGAATGTGAGCGCCTGCGCCTCGACTGTCGGCGCGCCGAAGACCGCAAGTATCAAAATTGTCAGCGGGATCGCCAGGACGCCGAATCGGCTTATCAACGCTGCAAGAACAGATACAAGGACAATCCCGACAAGCACTGCCGATATTTATCGCCGACCACCTATTGCGCTTCCGCCGATTATGCGGCGTGCGACGCCGATTACCGGCGCTGCTTCCAGAACTGCGGCGGTCAGGTGCACAGTCGGCAGGTTTGCGTGTTCAACTGTCCCTGAGCGGCGCAAGGCGTCTGTGCTCCGCCGCGCAATCGCCGGCTACTGGGCGGGTGAAGGCGTTTGCAGAAACCAAAATCCGGTCAGGATTGCTATAGTTGCGCAATCGGCGTCGCCAGGGACCGGAGAACGCCGGGTTGCCGACGCGCCCCCGACGGAATGTTTGATCTCGTTGAACCGCATAAGGCCGAGGAGGACATCAAGCACCGCCTCGCCGTTCCGGAGATTTTTATGACCTTTGTCGTGACCGAAAACTGCATCAAGTGCAAGTACACCGACTGCGTTGAAGTCTGTCCGGTGGACTGTTTTCATGAAGGACCGAACTTTCTGGTGATTGATCCCGATGAGTGCATCGACTGCACGCTGTGCGAACCGGAGTGTCCGGCGCGGGCGATTTTTTCCGAAGATGACTTGCCAGCGGATCAACAGCCCTTTTTGGCCCTGAACGCCGAGTTGGCCAAGCAATGGCCGGTGATCACCGCCCGCAAGGAACCGCCGCCGGATGCGTCCGACTGGGATGGCAAGCCCGGTAAATTGCCGTATCTGGAACGCTAACGTCTTTGGAAAGTCGCCATGAGTGAATCGTCTTACGTTTTTGAAGTCACCCAGCACAATTTCGCCTCGGTGATTGAGGCGTCGCAGCAGGTTCCGGTGCTGGTGGATTTTTGGGCCGACTGGTGTCAGCCTTGTCAGCAACTCATTCCCATGCTGACCCGGCTGGCCCAGGAATACCGGGGCCGATTCATCCTGGCCAAGGTCAACGCCGATGCGGAACAGGCGCTGGCCGGGCATTTTCGGGTGCGCAGCCTGCCCACCGTGATCGTGGTTTGGCAGGGGCAGATTGTCGAACAACTGGTCGGGTTGCAGCCGGAATCGACCTATCGCCAGATCATTGAGCGGTTGACCGCCAGTCCCGGCGATCAGCTTCAGGAACAGGTCGAAGCGCTCTGGGAGCGCGGTCGGCGTCAGGAAGCGGTGACCTTACTCCGCGAGGCGCTCAAGCAGGAGGAGAGCGTTGAGCTGAAGGTGTTGCTGGCGGAAAAGCTGTTGCAACTCGATCAGGGCGGGGAAGCCCGCCAGATTTTGCAAAGTTTGCCGGCGGAAGAGCAGGAGCGGCAACCGGCCAGCGGTTTATTGGCGCGGCTGCAATTCGCCGACCTGGCCGAGGGTGCGCCGGATCGTCGGACGCTGGAACAGCGGGTGCAGAGCGATCCCACCGACAGCGCGGCGCGACGACAACTGGCGGCGCGTTGCGTGCTGGCCGGCGATTACCAGGCCGCGCTGGAGCAGTTCATGGAAATTTTGCGGCGCGATCCGAAGTTTGCGGATGAAGCGGGCCGCAAGGGCCTGATTGCGATTTTCGAGATTCTCGGCAACGAGAATCCGCTGGTGACCGCTTACCGGCGGCGGATGTTTTCGCTGTTGCATTAAAGTCAGTGGACTGATTCCACGCCTCCCCCGTTTGGGGGAGGGCGTTCAGGCGCAATCCGTCGATCAAATCATCTTCCCCAGCCGCTGGCCCATGCGCACGGTCGCGCCGGGCAAAACATCGCGCTCCCAACGTACCCGGCCCGGCCCGAACAGCACGATCACCGTAGACCCCATGTTGAAGCGCCCCATTTCTGCGCCCTTTTTCAACCGCACGGCGCCAGCGCCGTCAGGCGGATAATCCCAATGCCGCATGGTTTTTCCCAACGGCGGGGTGATGACGCCGGCCCACACCGTTTCCATCGACGCGACGTTGATCGCGCCAACCAGCACCAGCGCCATCGGCCCCGCCGGGGTGTCAAAGCGCGTCACCACCCGCTCATTGCGGGCGAACAAGCCATCGACCGCACGGGCGGTCAGCGGCGAGACGCTGAACAACTGACCGGGGATATGCGTCATTTCCTGCAACTGGCCGGCCAGCGGCAGATGAATCCGGTGGTAGTCCTTCGGCGACAGATACAGCGTAGCGAATGCGCCGCCCTGGAAGGGTTTGGCCTGTTCCGCTCCGCCCAGCAATGCCGTTAAGGAAAACGTTCGGCCTTTGGCTTGCACCAGCGTATCGGCCTCGGCGACGCCAATCTGACTGACTGCGCCATCGACCGGACAACAGATCACCCGGTCGCCGGGTGCGATGGGGCGTGCGCCAGGTTTCAGGGCGCGGGTGAAAAAGGCGTTGAAATGGGGATAGGCGCGGGGGTTCGATTCGGCGGCTTCGGCTAGATTAACCCGGAAATGCCGGATAAACAGGCGAATCAACGTATCTTTCAACCAGGGCGTTTGCAGCCGGGTTAGCCGGTAGGTCAGGCCGGTGAGTAATCGCTGCGGGAGTAAGGATTGCGCCGCATGGTGGAAACGCTCGCGCAGCGTCATCGCATCAAAATCAGACATAGTAGGCGGTTCGGTGAATTTGGGGGCCAAAGCATATCCCGCTGGCGGTTGAAACGATAGAATCCCTCGGCGATCCGCCGGTTTTACTCCTTATCTACTGAATTTGATTGCTGATGACCATTCACGACGACGTTTTACCCCACCTCCACACCCTGCGCGATTTCATCCGCTGGGGCGCCAGCCGCATGAATGAAGCCGGCCTGCATTTCGGCCATGGCACTGACAACGCGCTCGATGAGGCGGCGGCGCTTACCCTGCACGCCTTGCATCTGCCGCCAGACCTGCACACGGATTATTTGCAATCCGCCCTGACCCCGGACGAAAAACAGGCGGTGCTGCATCTGCTGGAGCGGCGCTTGACCGAGCGCAAACCGGCGGCTTATCTGACTCAACGCGCCTGGTTTATGGGCTTGCCGTTTTATGTGGACGAACGGGTGCTGGTGCCGCGTTCGCCGCTGGCGGAATTGATCGAGCGCCAGTTTGCACCGTGGCTGACCGACAGCCGCAAGGTTGAACATGTCCTGGATTTGGGAACCGGCAGCGGCTGCATCGGCATCGCCTGCGCTTATACCTTCCCGGATGCGCAAGTAGATTTGGTGGACGTTTCCGCCGACGCGCTGGAAGTGGCGCGGCGCAACGTCGTCGAGCATGGCCTGGAAGATCAGGTCGAGGTGATTCAGTCCGATCTGTTCTCGGCGCTGAAGGGCCGCCGCTACGACATCATCATCAGCAATCCGCCCTATGTGGCGCTGGAGGAGCTGGACGCCCTGCCGGCGGAATATCACCATGAACCCCGGCTGGGACTGGCAGCGGGCGTCGCCGGGTTGGATGTGGTGATGGAACTTCTCCATCAGGCTGCGGATTTTCTACAGCGCGACGGTCTGCTGGTGGTCGAGGTCGGCAACGCCCAATACGCGCTTTGCGAAGCTCTGCCGGAAGCGCCGTTCACCTGGCTGGAATTCGAGCGCGGCGGTCAGGGGGTCTTTTTATTGAATGCAGCGCAAGTCCGCCGGCTATAGCGGAGGGTTCGCAGCGATTCGGTGTTTTCGCTGAGGACCACCGGCGAGACTCCGGTCAGAAATACCCGGTCAATGCCGTTGCCGCTGGCCCCGCCTTTAATCACTTTGAACAGGGTTTTGATGATCCCCTCGCCTTCGTAGCGATTCGTCCCGCGCAACGGGCTGATCATCACTTCATTGGCGAAGTTGTCATATTCGTCGACCAGCAGATAGAGCGCGTGTGGGGTGTGCGCAATGCTGCTCAACAGGGATTGGAAAGACGCCAGCGCATCGTCGGGGTCGATGTCCACCGGCTGGTCCAGCCAGTCGCTATAGAAAAATCCCAGCGCATGACGAAGTAGCGATTGTGCCGCGACGTCGGATTCTGGCCAATTTTCAGCCCGCCAAACAGTCGCTCGAAATCATCCGCTCGCGCCAGGTCGTAATAGTTTTCCAGCGTGGACAACCACAGGCTCTTGCCGAACCGGCGCGGGCGCAGAAATAGTAGTTGACTGCCGGCTTCTTCGATCTACGCAATCTGGTCGGTGCGGTCTACGTAGAAATAGTTTTCTTCCCGCATCTTGCGGAAGTCGGCAATGCCGTAGGGAAAGCGCATGATAATGATCTCCTGGGCAGACTGTTTCTCGCTCCGTGGCGGGCGTGACCAAGCCAGATCAACTTGACCGGCGTAGTTGCGGGCGCGCCAATGCATGGGATTCAACATAGCCCTTGGCGACCGGATTTTGGTTATGTACGCCAATTTCTAATGGCGCAAAGGGCGCAAAGGGCGCAAAGGGCGCAAAGGGCGCAAATTGTTGTAGAGACAAGGCATGCCTTGTCTCTACACCCTTTGCGAAGGCGTATCCCGCGAGTAGTTGAAACGATAGAATTCAGCGGCATTCCGCTGTCGCCGTCCACCTTCTACCGAACCCGATTGATGGAGCGTTCTGATGGATACCGCGATCCTGTTTGACCCGGCGCTGATCGGTAAGTACGACAAGGCCGGCCCCCGCTACACTTCCTACCCCACCGCAGTGCAGTTCCACGAGGGTTTCGGCGAGGCGCAATACCGCGAACAGGCGCAAGCCAGCAACGCCAGCGGTCGGCCTTTATCGCTCTACCTGCATATCCCGTTCTGCGATACGGTTTGTTTCTACTGCGCCTGCAACAAAATCATCACCAAAAATCGCCGCCACGCTGTTCCCTACCTGGAACATCTCCACCAGGAAATCGTCCTGCAAGGCGCATTATTTGAGCGCAGCCGAGCGGTGACGCAACTGCATTGGGGCGGCGGGACGCCCACCTTCATCAGCGCCGAACAGATGCGCGAACTGATGCGCGTCACCGGCGAACATTTCCAGTTGTTGTCCGACGACAGCGGCGAATATTCCATCGAAGTCGATCCGCGAGAAACCGACGACGGCACCATGGGCCTGCTGCGCGAAATCGGCTT
>JBDHRB010000022.1:0-12510 GCA_039807355.1 Candidatus Competibacteraceae bacterium | reverse complement strand
TCTCGGAGCCAAGATTGGTAAAACCGATCACGCTATTCCCTGCCGCCACCCATTGCACGCCCAACTCGGCGGTTTTTTCCGCAGAAATTTCTGCGATCATCGCCTCGACCAGCACCTGGGCGCGGCGCACGTCCAGTTGTGCAATCACCGAGCGCAATGAGCGAATCAGTTCCGGCGGCGCAGTGATGACCAGGGCGTTAGTCGCTTCATCCGCCTGAATATCGACAAGGTTACCGGCGCTGGCGCTGCTGCTCCCGCCGGGCGGTGCGCCCGGTTGGCCCGGCGCAGGCGCATTGCGGGCGGCGTCATTGCTCAGGCTCTTGCTCACCCCCTGCAAGACCGTCATCAAATCCTTGGCCTTGGCGTAGCGCAGATAAACCACCTGGGTATTGCCGCCGGCGTCCACCGGCGTATCCAGATGGGTAATCAAAGTGCGCAGCCGCACCCGCGAAGCGCTATCGCCACTGAGCAAAATACTGTTGGTGCGTTCATCCGCCACCATGCGCGGCGGGTTGCCGGCACCGGCGGCAGCCGGATCAGCGCGGGCTTTACCCTGCTCCAGCGCGGTCAGCACGCGCACAATTTCGGTGGCCGAAGCATGACGCAGCGCCACGATCTCGACTTCCTCATTACTGGCCAAATCAATCCGGCTGATGATGCTGGCGATGCGCTCGACATTGGCGGCGCTGTCGGAAATGATCAGAACATTGGTCGGCATGTAGGCCGCCAGATGCCCCTGGGGCGGAATCAACGGGCGCAAAATGGGCACGATCTGCGCCGCCGACACGTTCTGCACCTGAATCACCCGGGTCACGATCTGATCCGGCTCAATGCGGCGTTGCGAATCGACAGTCGGCACGTTTTCCTGCTTGGCCCCCGCCGCCGGGACAATCTTGATGACCTTATCGCCGGGAATGGCGGCGAAGCCATGCACGCCCAGCACCGCCAGGAATACTTCGTAGAGTTCCTTCTCGTCCATCGACTTCGAGGAAATGATGGTGACCCGGCCCTTGACTCTCGGATCGACGATGAAATTCTTGCCGGTCAACACCGACATGCTTTCCACCAGGGCGTTGATGTCGGCGTCTTTGAGATTGAGGGTGACCGGGGCGGCCCAGGCGGGAAGCGCAAGCAGCACTCCAAGCAACCACGCCCATGCCTGACCCCGCCGGGATCGCCCGCGAGCGATCCGCCGTTGATTAAGCCAGTCGATCATCATTTGCATCTTCAGGGTCGGTAGAGAGCGCCGCAACGGATTATTCGCGCTGTCCTGCATCCGTTACGAGCCATCCAGGGTAAAAGTCAGCGGCACTTCAGCGCCGTTGCGCAAGACGCGCACCTCGATCCGGCTGGCGCTCATCAGCTCCTGCAAAATCGCCAGGCCCTGAGCGGGACTGTTCAGGCGCGTCCCGTTGATTTCGGTCAGCACATCGCCGCCGTTTAAACCTAACTGCTGGAACAGTTGCCGGTCGCGTCCCGGACGCAAGCGGAAACCGACAAATTGACCATTCTGCACATAGGGACTGGCGAAGGCGATATCTTCCAGCGCCTGCGGGCGGCTGGCGACTTCACCGCGCAGCCGTCCGGCAATGGCGCTGGCGTCGATGACCTGCGGCGCACTGAACGCGGTCGCCTCCACTTCAGGAAGCGACGCCAGCACCGGCTCCGGCGGGCTGGCCGGCGCTACCGCCGGGCGTTGCGCATCCTCCAGTTTCGGCAATTTGAGGAGTTCTTCCCGGTCATTGCGGGACACCACGACCTGATCGCGCTCAATGCGTTCCAGACGGGCGCCGCCCGGCAACCCGTCGCCGAGGCGATAACCGCGCTCCAGGCTATTGCCATCGGCGATCAACGCCAGCGCCTGGGGGCCGCCGCGTTCGGCGAAGAACACCCCGACCAGGCGCAGATTGAGCGGCGTTACCGGGATCACCACTGCTGGAGCGGTCACCGGACGACTGGCGTCCAGTTTGCCAAACAGATGCCAAGCGCGAATCGCCGCGATGTCAGCCGGCGGCTGCCGGCCTGCATCCTCAACGGCAACCCGGTCTGGCGGCGGCGCTACGCCCACCGATCCTGGGGCTTTACCGGTTAAAACCGTGATGGTCAAGGCCGCCAGCGCATGGGCCAAAGCGATCACCAGCAACGCATTGACGACCCCTATGGCGACGCGCAATCCCGCTTCGGCGCGGGACCATGCGCGTTGCAGACGCTGCGCGATTGCGGGCAGGGTGCGCGACAGAACCGGGGTTCGCGGCAAATTCAGGCCGGGAATTGTGGCAACGATGCTTTTGCGCATGGCTAAAAACCGGCGCGACGCATTCTGCGCTCCGGCGCGACGTCAACCCCGGCTGCGGGCCAGCGCTGGGGTAATCGCGGTGACTCCAGCCACCGCCGGTTTGGCGCGCACCCCGATCACCCGACCGGACTGCGGCGGTCGCGGCAACTGAATATGCTGGGCCATCACTGCGCCCAGTCGATCCAGCACCGGCAACGGCATCGGTGCGCTGTGCCGCTCGGCAAGATCGACATGAATCACCATCAACTCGGTGGTGGCCGACAAAAAGCCCCGCGCCGCATGGTACAGCCGGTGAAAATAGTGCAGGCGCTTGCTGTCGAAGCCGAGCAACTGGGTGGTAATGCGCATCGGATCGCCGGCCACCAGTTCACGTTGATAATTGACATGGGTTTCCACGACGAAGGCCGAGCAGTTCTCGCGGCGGCGATAATCCGGCCCCATGCCCAGATGTTCCATGAACGCATCGGTGGCCTGGTCAAACGCCAGAACGTAGTAGGCCACGTTCATGTGGCCGTTATAATCAATCCACTCAGGCGGCACGACGCCGGTGTACAGGCACAGGGGGGATTCAGTCCGCATATTTAAGAGTCGTCGCGTTCCATGAAAGCGCGGTACGCTACCCGCTTTTGCCACGTTGCGCAATGATTTGGCACTTTGGATAAGGAGAAAGCATGACGAGAGGACGGGTATTAATCGTGGCTGGTTCCGATTCCGGCGGCGGCGCGGGCATTCAGGCCGATGTGAAGACAGTGACGGCGCTGGGCGGCTACGCGGCGACGGCGATTACCGCATTGACCGCGCAGAATACCCAAGGCGTGTTCGGCATTGTCGGCGTGGAGCCGGCGTTCATCGCCCAACAAATGCGCCTGGTGCTGCAAGACATCGGCGCGGATTGCATCAAGACCGGCATGTTGCATAACGCGGCGGTGATTGAAACCGTGGTGGAAACGCTGGAACAGGTTGCGCCAAATGTTCCGCTGGTGGTCGATCCGGTACTGTACGCCAAGCGCGGCGACGGCCTGCTCGATCCGGCGGCGCGAGAGACCTTGATCCAGCGTTTGTTACCCCGCGCCGCGCTGATCACGCCGAACCTGCGCGAGGCTGAGGCGCTCACTGGACTGACCATTCGGGAACCCGACGATCTGGCGGCGGCGGCCCGGCAGTTGCTGGAGCTGGGACCGACGGCGGTTCTGGCGAAAGGCGGGCATTTGGCCGGCGCAACCGTGACCGATTGGCTGGTCTGGGCCGGCGGCGCGGAGTCGTTCAGCGCACCGCGTCTGGAGAGCCGCAATCTGCATGGAGCCGGCTGCACCCTGGCGTCGGCGATTGCTACCGGCCTGGCTCAGGGCTTGCCGCTGGTCGATGCGGTGCGCCGGGCGCTGGCCTATGTCCGGGAAGCGATTCGCAGCGCCCCCGGACTCGGCCAGGGTTGCGGCCCATTGAACCACGGGCATACCCTGCTCCCCCCACCCGCTCACCCTTGAAGGAATCCGACTCATGCTGGAGTTGTTCGCCGGACTGCTGTCTGTCCTGTTCATCGCCTGGCTGTTGATCCAGGTCTTCCTGAAAGGCCCAAAGTTGTTGGCTTACGATCATCCGCTCGCCAACTGCCGCGCCACAACCGAGGAACGCGCCAGTCCTGGACATCAGGAAACGTTGCGCGTGCTGGAACAGGCCGCTGCGGAAATTCGCGGCGTTCCGCGCAAACAACGGCTGGAGACGATCCGCCGGGTCATGGCGCGGGGTTTTTGCGAACCGCCGATGCTGGCTGGCGCAACCGAATACCGGATTAAACCAGCGGATGGCGGCGGCGTGCCCGGCGAATGGGTGCTGGCACCGCATTCTGATCCAGCATGTCGCTTGCTTTACCTGCACGGCGGCAGCTTCATCAGCGGCGCACCATGCGGTCATCGGGTCATCACCACCGAGCTGGCGCGAGTCACCGGCGCGGCGGTGCTGGCGCTGGATTATCGCTTGATGCCGGAACATACCCGCCGCGAATTGACCGCCGACTGTCAAACCGGCTATCGCTGGATTCTGGAGCATGGCCCGGAAGGTCCTGCTCCGCTTCGGGAATTGTTCGTCGCCGGTGATTCGGCAGGCGGCGGATTGGCGCTGACCTTGCTGGCCTGGGCGCGGGATGCCGGTTTACGCACCGCTGACGGCGCGATTGCGATCTCGCCCAGCGTGGACATGACCCTTTCCAGCCCTACCTTTAAAGCCAACCTGAAAACGGATCGGATGCTGGGGCCAAGTCTGGAATGGTTTTTAAAAACGCCCCGCTCGATCCGTCTGCTGCTGATCTGGGCCTTCAACCGGATAGCGCCGCCCCATCCGCTGATTTCACCGATCTTCGGCGACTTGTCCGGCCTGCCGCCGCTGCTGATCCAAGCCAGCGAGGCGGAAATGCTGCTCGGCGATGCGCAACGCTACGTCAATAAAGCTCGCGCTGCGGGCGTTCATGCGGAATTGGAAACCTGGCCGGAGCTGCTGCATGTTTGGCATTTATTCGCGCCGATTTTGCCGGAAGCGCAGGACGCCCTGGAACGAATTGGCGGATTTGTCGAGCGCTGCCGTGCGCTCAAGGCGACCGGGAACTGATATAGCGCTCCTCGACGAGTTGTGGTTTCCATCCAATGACGAAATCCCCCCTGACCCCCCTTTTTCAAAGGGGGGAGCTGCGTTAGCAGCGGGGGGATTTTGTTCATTTCCACAACTCAGATCGGATGGCTATAGTCATTGCGGCAAATTCATCCCAGACTGGGACCTCGCGCCGCGCCAATAATCGTTCAGTGAACGCCAGCGCCGCGGCCAGATGAGCCTGAGCCGCTGCGCTCAATGGCTCACCCAGGGTAAAGGATTCGCCGCGAATCGCCAGTTGAAAGGCTGGCGGCGGCGGCGCGTGATAAACCTGTTGATAAACATGCAATACCGCAGCAGGCGACAGCGCATGGCTGGTGTAACTGGAATCCCGTAGCGGTTGCAGGCGGGTGAACTGATAAGGCGCTGGCCCGGAAACGCTGGCGTCCACGAATAACGCCAGCGCCCGCTGTTCCAAATCCACCGCGTGTTCAATCTGCAACTGAAAATCCGTCAGCAGTTCAACATCGCGCCCGGCTAATTCGGCGAGCCGCTCTAAAAATAACGGCCCCAGCGCATCATCGCCCCGGCTAGGATTACCGCAGGCGAGAATCAATAAACCGGGGCCAGCGGCTTCAATCGGGGTGGCGGAACGTTCCATCCGGGTCACGCGCCAGACAATCCAATCGTTCTCCGCTGCTCTCCTCGACCAACTCGACCATCAGCGGCATTTTACCCAGCGCATGAGTAGCGCAAGACAAGCAAGGGTCATAAGCGCGAACCGCCACTTCAATCTGGTTTAATAGCGGTTCGGTCAATTCCTTGCCGTCCAGATATTGCTCCGCGACCTGACGAATCGACTCGTTCATCGCCTGATTATTATTGGTGGTGGAAACAATCAGGTTGGCTTTTTCAATCAATCCGTCTTCATTGATCCGGTAATGGTGAAATAACGTGCCGCGTGGTGCTTCAATCACCCCTACGCCTTCTCGCGTCATCTCGCCGCGTGCAACCAGTTCATCGCCAAAGATGTCCGGGTCGAGTAATAATTCCCGAATCGCTTCAGCGGCGTGCAGCAATTCGATCATCCGCGTCCAGTGATAAGCCAGCGTCACATGCACCGGCTGACCTTCGCCCAGCGCCATAAATTCCCGCCGTTCCTCTTCGGCAAAAGGCGTTGCAATACGGTCACAATTATTAATCCGCGCCAGCGGCCCTACCCGATACCAGCCATTTTCCGGCCCCAGCGAATTAATAAAAGGAAACTTCATATAACTCCACGGTTTGACCTGTTCACGCAACACCTGCGCATAGCGCCGGTAATCCAGATAATCGAACAGGATTTCACCGCGTTCATTCCGGGCGCGCAGTCCGCCGTGATATAAATCCAGCACTCCATCAGCGCCGATCAGACTGAGATAGTTAGTGCGAATCGTGGCGAAACGGGTGAAATAGCCGGGATTCAGCGCATAGGCCTGTTTGACCAGCTTGACGATATTGCGCGCCCACTGAATATACAGATCAAGATCAGCTAATAAATAATTGCGCTCCTGCACAGTCAGCGCCTTATTCACCCCGCCGGGAACTGTGCCGGTGCCGTGAATGCGCTTGCCAGCGGTGACGCGAATCACCTCCTGACCGTATTTGCGCAGTCGCACGCCCTGCCGGGCGATATCAGGATAATCGGCCATTACCCCGCCGATGTTGCGATGAACTGTGGCATCGTCGAAATCGAACAGGAAATCCGGCGAGGCCAGATGGAAAAAATGCACGGCGTGGGATTGCAGAGTCTGGCCGTAGTGCATCAATCGACGAATTTTCTCGGCGGTCGGCGGAATTTGTTGCGCCCCGACCAGTTGATCGACCGCCTTGGCCGCCGCCAGGTTATGACTGACCGGACAAATACCGCACAGGCGCTGCACAGCGACCGGAACTTCCCAATAGGGGCGACCCTGAATGAATTTTTCAAAGCCGCGAAATTCGACAATGTGCAACCGCGCCTGGCGGATATGATGATCCCGATCCGTCAATAGCGTAACCTTGCCATGGCCTTCGACCCGGCTTAATGGATCAATGGCGACTCGACATAACCGTTCAGGGTGGGCTGCCGTTTCTAATGCGCTCATCGGGACATGCCTCGTTTGAATCGTTTTATTTCTCACCTTACCAAGTAGGAAAGGGACCAAAAATAATGATTGTTTTTTAGATCGTTACTATCAAATTAATTCGTAGTCAATACCGTCTTCTTTGATATTTTTAATTGTTATTTTATTTTATATTTTTCCACATTTATTAAGAAGATTCCATAAATAAGAAGCGAGTTTATTTTTGTGAGACAATAAACGCCTGTAATCCATTTTCTATATAGTCAAAATATCGAGTACAAAAATCAAGATAATCCTCAACAGCCTGGAAACGCTCCTTATCAGTAACATAAATTAACAAATCTCTTATATTCATCTTATGGATTCTCTACGTTCAGCCGTTTTGCGATCATAAGCAATCCATTCCTCTTTAGTCATACGACGAACATTCTTTATTCTTTCAATCGCCCATTGATTATATTGATGGTTTAAATCACAACCCATCCACCGACGATTTAACTGTTCAGCAACAACTATCGTCGTTCCAGAACCAGAAAATGGATCAACAACCAGATCACCTTCATTTGATGATGCAAGAACAAATTTTCTTAACAACTCTTCAGGTTTTTGTGTTGGATGAGGAGTTTTCTCACCCATGCCATTACAGGTTGTTGGAATGTCAATAACATCTTTTGGTTTAGCTCCTTTAGGGTGTGGATTCCAGTTTTCACGTGGTTGATTTCTGCCATGACCATAAGCACTGGTTTCCGCCTGGGGATGTGATGGGTACTTTAATGTATGCGCTCCATAAGGTGTTCGTATGTCATCTATATTAAGCTGCGTCGAGTTGGATTTACGAAAATGGATGATACTTTCATGGGAACGTCCCCAATCTTGACCGAGATTAGCCTTATTTTTATAATGCCATATCAGCCAGCGACAATGTTTCAAGTATCTGGAAGCCGGATGTTTTAAATCAGCCAGAATTTCCGAAAACCCACAGACATACAAAGACCCGGATGATTTTAATATACGCGATGCTTGAGCAATCCACTGGATCGACCAATTAATATATTCTTCTTGGCTCTCAAAGTTATCCCAATCTGCTTTTTTTATATTGTATGGAGGATCAGCAAAAACCAAATCAACACTGGAATCATCCAAAGACGCTAACCATTGGATCGAGTTGCCTTGATATAGAAATCCATGCGGATGCTGATACTGGACTTGAAATCCATCCAAAACCGGTTCAAAGGCTGAATCGCCACCTTTGACCGGTAGTGATGGTTGGTTTTTTTCAACAAGAGCAAGCTGTTTCATTATCGCTTTAACTACCTCCCTCCCGGTTAAGGAGGGAGAGAAAATATCGTCAATCATAATGAATCTGTGTATAGGACAGCGCTATCGGCTGTCCTGACAAGAGTTCATTAATGAAAGTCCAAATCGTGTCTGCTGACGGCGGACAACCCGGCAAAAAATAGTCGATCTTCACCACTTCATGCAGCGGATGCACCCTGTTTAATAACAGCGGAATTTCTGGATCATTGGGAATCTGCGGATTGACCAGCCCGATCCCGCGCAGATAAGACTCCTCCAGACATTCCTTAAGCTCGTACTGATTGCGCATGGCCGGAATGCCGCCATTCAGCGCACAGGCCCCAATCGCTACCAGGATTTTGCAACGCGCCCGGAATTCCATCAGGATGTGTACGTTTTCCGCGTTACAGACTCCGCCTTCAATCAGGCCGACATCGCATTCGCCCAGTTCCTTAATATCGGTGAGCGGACTACGATCCAGCTCCACCCGTTCGGTTAAATCAAACAAACGCTCGTCGAGATCGAGCAGTGACATGTGACAGCCGAAACAGCCTGCCAGCGAGCAAGTGGCAATTTTTAATTTGGCTTCAATCATGACGTCGCCCTCCTTTGCTTTCCGGCAACTGTGCAACATCGCCGACGACATTAATCGGCTTCCGGTCGTAGAGTCGCTGACCAATCGGCTGATTGTATCCCTGATGCTTGGTCAAAATCGCTCCGGTCGGACAAACCTGCGCCGCCTTGTCGCGGATGCTGAAATGAGTCGCGCCCAGTTTACCGGACGGAGTGTTGACCACTAAATGCGCTTCAATCCCGCGTCCCTGCACCGCAAAAATGTTTTTGCCATCGACATCACGGCTGGCGCGCACGCACAATTCGCAGAGAATGCAGCGGTTAAAATCAATCACCGCTTCGGAATGCGAGGCGTCTACTGAACGGCGCGGGTAAAAATGACTGAAATGCGGATTCAACATTCCGACGTAATAAGCGACCGCCTGCAATTGACAGGCACCGCTCTTTTCACAGGCCGGGCAGACATGATTACCCTCGACAAACAGCATTTGCAGAATGCCGCGCCGAATCTCCTTGAGTTCCTCGGTCTCACTCTGCACGGCCAGACCGACCGCCGCCGGCATAGTGCAGGACGCCTGAAACCGGCCATTGACCTTGACCAGGCACACCCGGCAACTGCCATGCGGAACAAACTCCGGGTTAAAACACAGGTGCGGAATATACACGCCAGCGGCCAGCGCCGCTTGCATAATTGTCTGGCCGTCCTGGAAAGGAATCCGCCGCCCGTCCAGCGTAAAATTCGGTTCCTCGCTCATGGCATCGCCCCTAATAACAAATCTTCTTCATTTAAATATGCGCCGGCATCGCTGCGCCCGGTCAACTGGCGGGCGTCTTCCAGCGCGGCGTTCAAATCGAAGGCCGGTTCAAAAGTGGTAGCACGCAGTCGCCGCTGATAGGCTTCCGGGAACTGGTCGAGACTGTCCAAAACCGGGTTCGGCGCGGTCTGGCCGAGTCCGCAATGACAGGCCACGCGCATGATTCGCCCCAATTTACGCATTTCTTCAAGATCATAGGGCGTGCCATGTCCGGTATGCACCTTGACCACCAGATCGCGCATCAGTGAGGTGCCAACCCGGCAGGGCGTGCAGAAGCCGCAGCTTTCATGGACGAAGAAATGGGCGAAATTGCGCACGCCATCGAGAATGTCGCGGTTTTGATCGAACACCATGAAGGATCCGCCGGTCGCCAAATCCTCGAAGCAGATACGCCGGTCAAATTCCTTGGCGGAAATCATGTGACCGGCCGGGCCGGCCATTTGAATGCCCTGCGCATCCCGCGCCCCGCAATCTTCCAGCACCCGGCGCACCGTAACCCCAAACGGGTATTCATAGATGCCGGGCCGCTCGCAGTCGCCGCTCAGACTGAGCAGTTTGGAGCCTTTGGATTCCGCGGTGCCGCGACTGGCGAACCAGTTGCCGCCTTCCACCGCGATCTTGGCGGCGGCGGAAAAGGTCTCGACGTTATTGACCACCGTCGGCTTGTTCAAATAGCCGTGGGTGGTCGGGAACGGCGGGCGAATGCGCGGCACGCCGTGCTTGCCTTCCAGCGATTCGATCAGCGCCGATTCTTCGCCGCAGACATAGGCTCCGGCGCCGAGATGGATGTCAATGTCGAAACTGAAGGTCGGCTCGCCGAGAATCTCGTTCCCCAACAGTCCGGCGTCGCGGCGGCGTTGCAGAGTTGCTTTCAGCGACGGCAGCAGATAGCGGTATTCGCCGCGCAGGTAGACGAAGCCCTGTTGCGCGCCGATCACCCGCCCGCACAGGGTCATGCCCTCGAACACCAGATCGGCGAAATCCTGCATCAGCACTCGGTCCTTGAAGGTGCCTGGCTCGCCTTCGTCGGCGTTGCACACCACATATTTGACCCCGCCGGAAGCGTTGCGGCAGGAAATCCACTTGGCGGCGGATTTGAACCCGGCGCCGCCCTGACCACGCAGCCCGGATTTGATCATTTCCTCCAGGATCGTTTCGGGGCCGCGCTTTAATACCGCCCGCAACGCCGCGCCATCGGCAAAATGCCGTCCCAAGAGAATGTCGGCGCGGCGGATGTTGCTGGAGACTTCAAAAAACTCCTGCGGCCATTGCTCCAGCGGCGTCCGGCTTTCCACCAACCCGGCCATGCGATCCAGACGCGGTTGGTCCAGCCGGGTCAGGGCATAACCATTGACCAGCGCCGCTGGTCCCTGGTCGCACATCCCGGTGCAGGAGGTTGTGCCGACGGTCACTGTGCCATCGGCGCGGGTTTGTCCAATGCCCACGCCCAGCCGGTCGCAGAGATAGTGCAACAAGGCGCGGTTGCCGAGCATCCGGTCGGTGATGTTGTCGCTGAACAGGATGTCGTAGCAGCCGCGTGGCGCGGTATAGAGGAAAGAGTAAAACTCGGCGACGCTGCGCACCTTGTGGGGCGAAATGTCGAGTTCTTGGGCCACCTGGTCGAGGGTTTCCGGGGACAGCCAGGTCAGTTGATCCTGCACATCGCGCAGGATTTGCAACAACCGGGTGGACAGGCCGCTGTGGCGCTGGATGATGTCGCGGACCGTGGTGTCGATCAGCGTGCGGGATTCGGATTCCGCCATGGACCACCTCCATCATTGATCGGCCGATCCGCCGGCGTAGCAACGCGGATGGCGCGTGATTTTTTTTGGGCAGGCCGTTGAATTTAACCAGGTCAAGCATAACCCAATCGCCGGGCAAAAGCCTTTTTTTCATAAGGTTTAATCCCGATGCGCCAAGGTCGATTCGGGAACATACAGGCGCTTCCCCGCCTCAAAAACATTAACCCGGCACTGGTACTGTTTGCTATGGCCTTGTCCGGTAATTGCAGGCAGAATTCCGCTCGTTTTGCGCTAACTACTGAAGGTGAGATGTTTCCATGCCAAGCCAATGCTTGAAATCCACCGCCTGGGTAGTGCTGGGCTGGCTGTCCGCCAGCGCCGCCCAGGCGGCGGTCTATCCCCTGCCGCCCCCAGACAATGATGTGATCGGCCAGGTCAAGGTGATTTACGCCACCAAGGAAGATACGCTGCTGGATATCGCCCGCCGCCATGGCCTGGGTTATGACGAAATGGTGCACGCCAATCCGGGTCTGGACCGCTGGGCGCCCGGCGAAGGCACCCCGGTGGTATTGCCGACCCGCTATATCTTGCCGGATACGCCGCGTGAGGGCCTGGTTCTTAACATTGCGGAACTACGGCTGTACTACTATCCGAAGGCCGGTGCGGACGGGGAGCGGGTGGTTTATACCTACCCAGTGAGCATTGGCCGGATGGACTGGAAAACTCCGCTGGGCGTGACCCGGGTCACCGCCAAGGAATTCGATCCGCCCTGGCGGCCGCCGGCCTCGATCAAAGCGGAACATGCCGCCCAGGGCGACATTCTGCCGGATGTGGTGCCCGGCGGGCCGGACAATCCGCTGGGCCGTCACGCCCTGCGCCTGGCGCTGCCAAGCTACCTGATTCACGGCACCAACCGGCCCAACGGCATCGGCATGCGCGTCACCCATGGCTGCGTGCGCATGTACCCGGAAGATATCGAACAGGTGTTTGGAATGGTGCCGGTCGGCACGCCGCTGCGGATGATCGACCAGCCGGTCAAGGTGGGGCGCATCAACGGCCATTGGCTGGTCGAGGCGCATGAACCGCTGGAAGAAGACAACATT